>NZ_LOKU01000046.1:0-26476 GCF_002211295.1 Rhizobium sp. N122
TCCAACTCTTCCGTCGAGCCAAGTCGTTCGACCAGATCACCCCAATCCAATGCTTGCAACGAATCGCTCATGACCAAGATGAATCACTCTCGATCATCACCGTCAAGACTAAGTTAGCGCCTATGGGGCTTGACCCGAGGATCCACGCCGCCCTCCATCAGCTGCGAGCATGGATCCCAGGCTCAAGGCCTGGGATGACGGAGGTTGGGGGCGCGTTTTCGACAAACACCTTGCCGATCGAGCGCAACATTTGCGCGTGAGGTCAATCTTCCTCGCAGTTGGGGAGGGGGCTTGGCCAGCCACCGGCGCCACCCGGACAGCCTTGGCTCAAGGCTTAGGGATACGGAGGGTGGGAGCGGGAGCGCCGTTGAAAGAATGTGACACGCTTCTATTGTGGCGTGTAACAGGAGCGGGCCGCGCAGAGTATCGAAGTGCATGGCTGTGTTGTTACGCACCTCCGCACGGCCCATCATACTTACGATTTCAGGCGCTTCTTGTTCCCGCGCCGCCGGAAAATTTTGATTTGTCGCGTGCCATCTTCGTCCGCGTCGCCAGATATTTTCAGCGGCCGGTGATGACGGCCTCAAAGGTATCCGCGCCTTGTCTCAACGGCTCACGATCGGCGTCAGTTGTACTTCGACTGCCGATATGTTTCAAAAGCGGATGACCGATGCTATCGCTCCCCGTCTCCTGGATCAGCGCATCCGAAATCGCTTCATCGAGCTCTTCGACGTTTTGTCAAAGGGCGACGAAGCCGTCAGAGACCTTGGATGGGCGGAATATTTCAATTACTTCTTCGACTGGTTCCCCGATGAAGGTCCGATTCAGCTCCTCTCTACGATGACCGATCAGGAAACCGAGGCAGCTGAAAGAGTTCTTGCGGCAATGCGGGACGCCTGCGATGCCACTCCACGCTTCATGACCGACGATGACCTGATTTCAACCGGATGGCCGCAGCGCATTCTGCCGATCGCCAAGCAGGCGGCCGATATTTTTCTTAGGCGCGGTCGCTTTGATGAGGACGTCGTCGAGCCCGAAAGCTCGTAGCAGCGGGCGCAAGCCGCTTGAAAACCCGTCGTCACCCACATCATCATCCTTTCACCACCGAAAAGAACATAAACCGCGGTGTGGTCGTCAAGCTCCGATAGGCCTGCGGAAACAGCGTGGCGGCGCGGGGATAGGGCTGGGGCTCGCTGACGATATCGATCTGAAATCCGGCCGCCTTGAGGGCGTCGAACATGGCGTGCAGCGGCCGGTGCCAGAAGCGCATGGCGATCTCCTGTCCGCCGCGCTGCCAGGTCTCGTCGAAGCTGTAGGTCTCGAAATAATTGTCGCGGCCGCTCGAGGGGTGATCCATGAAGGGATGGTGGGTGGAGAAAACCAGGCGGCCGCCTTTCGGCAGCAGCCGGTTGAATTCCCGGAGCGGCACCGACCAGTCCGGCAGATAATGCAGGACGAGCGAGGCGAGGATCAGCTCGAACGCTTGATCCTCGAAGGGCAGTGTTTCGCCGAGATCCGCCTGCAGCAGGCGCGCGCGTCCTTCCAGGCGGCGTTGCGCAATCTGCAGCATGCCGGCACTGGCATCGATCCCGGTGACCACGGCCCCGCGCTCGACAAGCGCTGCCGCATGCGCCCCGCCGCCGCATCCGGCATCGAGCACGGAAAGCCCGGCGACCGCGCCGACCAGGGCAAGAATGGCCGGCCGCTCGTAATAGGCATTCCAGGCATTGGCCTCATTATCCGCGTCGTATGCCGCCGCGAAGGCATCATAGTCGTTCTCGGCCATGGTTTGCCTTTCCGGTGTCGGACGATTGCGTTGGGTCATGCGTGTTTGAATAAGGGGCAGCCGTACCATTTTTGCGAGAATCGCTGGTAGATGCAAGCCACCGCAGAGCCATGGCTGCCCCTCACCCTAACCCTCTCCCCGTAAAACGGGGAGAGGGGACGTGCCCTGCGAGACGCTGGTGAGGGACGGAGAGGTTGCGGCATATCCCCTTCGCCCCGTTTACGGGGGTCCGAAGGGCGGGTCGAGACCCGTGGCTCGACCCCGGTCGGTGGCGGCAGCCGGATGAGGGGCGCGCGGCAATCTCCCAGTTCGAGGAAAGCATTTCTTTCCCAAACGACCCTCTCGGCAGCGGGCATGGATCCCAGGGCTCGAGCCCTGGGAGGACGGAGATCAGGGGCGCCAAACTCCCGGCCGAAACTAAGCCTTGCCGAGATGCTTCGGCCAGAATTCCTGATGCACTGCGGCAGCTTCGTCTTCGAGGTTCGTCGGGCCAATCACGGTGACGACGCGCGCGCCGGTCTGCAACACCGCCCGGCTCGGCACGTTCAACCCGATGCCGGCGATCTCGCCAAGCCGGGTTTCGGAGCAGGCAAACACCATATGCCCGATGCCCGACCAGTAAATCGCCCCGGAGCACATCGCGCACGGCTCGGTGCTGGTATAGAGCGTGCAGTCGGCGAGAAAACCGGCGTCGTAGTGCTGCGCCGCTGATTTCACCAGGTTCATCTCGGCGTGGTTGGTCATATCGTGGCCGGTGAAGACGCTGTTTTCGGCGCGCAGGATGATCTCGCCATCCTTCACCAGCACCGAGCCGAATGGTTCGTCGCCTCGGTCCATCGCGGATTTCGAGAGCGCAATCGCCTCGCGCAAAAACGGCTCATGATCTTCCATCAGAGTCTCCCCAAAAAGCTAGAGCGGGACGATCTTGGCTTGAATCCGAGGCATTTCCAAGGGGCGGCAGATCCGATTGAACCTTACGAAAATGTATAACCCCGGCGAAGTGCCCGTGAGTTTTCCGGCGCAGGCTTGGCGCAGTCGTTGCCAAGTCGAAAGCCCGATCTCATGAATATGCGCGCCACACCCGCCGCCCTGATGCCGGCGATCCATCCGGTCAGCCTGCGGATCGATACCTACCTGATTAATCTCGACCGGGCGCCCTTGCGGCGGTTTCGGATGGAGCGCCTGCTGGTGGGCATCGGCCTGGCCTTTGAGCGGGTGGCGGCGGTCGATGGCGCAACGCTCAGCCTGCCGCATCCGGATTTTGACGAGGCCGCCTATCTGAGCCGCCATGGCCGTCGGCCGAACCCTTTCGAGATCGGCTGTTTTCTAAGCCACGTCGAATGTGCCAGGCGCTTCCTTTCCGGCAATGCCGAATTCGCGCTCATTCTGGAAGACGACCTCGATTTCGACGACGATCTCGCCGAGGTGCTCGAGGCCGCCCTGCAGCACCGGGAGCGCTGGGACATCCTGCGTCTTTCCACCGTCAGCACCGGGCGCAAGCACAGGGTGGAGCCGCTGACGGCGTCGCGCTCGCTTGCCATTGCGCTTACCCGCGAGAAGGGCTCCGGCGCCTATCTGATCAACCGCAAGGCGGCGGGCTGGATTGTCGGCGCCCTGTTGCCGATGCGGCTGCCCTATGATCTCGCCTTCGATCTGGAATTCGATGAGGGCTTGAGCGCCTGTTTCGTCGATCCGCTGCCGGTCAGCCAAAGGGCGGATGCCTGCTCGCAGATCCAGGCGGGGCTTTCGGCCTACCGGCTGGGCCGCCGCCGGCCATGGAGCGTGTTGCCCTATCGCGCCGCGGCTGAGATGCGCCGCTTTTCCCGTCGCTTCCGCCGCCTCGCGGCCTTGAGAATGAAGATCGCGACTGCTCCGCCGGCCTGAGCGATCAGGATCGCTCCGCCGGGACGAGCGGTCGGGACCGCTCGCCCGGGATCAGCGGAAAGGCGATCGAGACGATGAGGCCGGGGTGATTATCGGCCATGGTGATCTCGGCCGCGTGCAACTCGGCGATCGCCTTGACGAGGCTGAGCCCGAGCCCGCTGCCTGATGTCGTGCGGCTTTTGTCCAGCCGGTAGAGCCGCCGGAAGACCTTCTCCCTTTCGCCGGCGGGAATGCCGGGGCCGGTATCGGCGACCGAGACGATCGCGCGGCCTTCGTCGCAGCGGAGCGAAACCGTGATGACCGTTCCGGCCGGGCAGTGGTTGATCGCATTCTCCACCAGGTTGGCGATCAGCTGGGTCAGCAGATCGCGGTCGCCGCGGATGATGGCGGGCGTGCGGGCCGCGATCGTCAGTGATTTCAGTGCATCTTCGGCGACATCGACGTAGACTTCCGAAATCACCGCCAGCACGGCATCGAGATCGGTCGCCTGGAAACGTTCCTTACGGGCGCCGGCCTCGATCTGCGAGATGCGCAGCAGCGCCTCGAAAGTGGCGTTGATCCGGTCGCTCTCGTGTCTCGCTTCGTCGAGAAGGGCGGAGACATCGGCCTGCCGGTCATTGCCCGCCACCGCGGCATCGAGCGTCAGGCGCAGCCGGTTGAGCGGGGTTTTCAGATCATGGGCGATATCGGTGCTCACCTGCCGCATGCTCTCGACTAGGCTCTGCAGCCGCACCAAAGCCGCATTGATCTGGATCGCCACCGTGTCGAGATCGTCGCCGTTGCCGCTGATCGGAATGCGGGCGTCGAGCGCGCCATGGGAGACGTCGTTCATGGTGAGGGCCACCCTGTCCAGCCGCGCCTGGGCGCGAACCGCCAGAAACACGCCGCCGCCGATCGCCGTCGCCACGACGATCGCCGCCGCCCATTCGAAGCTCACCAGCACGATCCGCAGCATCTCGTCGACATCGTTGAAGTTCTCGCCGACCACCAGGCTGTAGGGACCGATCGTCGACACCTGCATGCGGTAGCGCTCATGCCCCTTCAGCCCGACATCGCGCGAGCGGACGGTATAGACGCCGTTCGGGATGGGCGGTGCGGCGAAATTGCCGGCGAGTTTTTTGCCGGCATGGTCGGTCAGCGAATAAAGCCCGTCGGAGGTCGACTGGAAGCTCGCATAATTGTTCAGCGTGTTGACGAGATCCTGGGTGTCGCCGGGCTCGTAAGTCGAGACGATCAGCGAATTCATCTCGGTCAGCGACTGTTCGAGATCGCGGGAGAGGCCGCGGTCCAGCATGTGATAGATGACCGCACCGCTCAGAAAGAAGGTGACGACGAAGAGCACGCCGAAGGTGACGGCAAGCCGGAACGGCGTGCTCCGGCGCAGGCTGGAGAAGGATGCCGAAAAGCGTGTGCGGTCGGGAAAAGTCATCATGTTCTACAGCGCGTCGCATCAAACTTGATTCATGCGACGCGCTTTCGTCCGTTGTTCTTATGCATGTCGTTATCCCGGGCGAACATGCACTAACGCGGCGCATGCAGGCTGTAGCCGGTGTTGCGGATCGTGTGCAGCAGCTGGGCCTGGAACGGCTTGTCGACCTTCGCCCGCAAGCGGCTGATATGGGTCTCGACGACGCTGGTCTTCGGATCGAAGTGGAAATCCCAGACCCGCTCCAAAAGCATCGTCTTGGTGATGACCCGGCCTTCGCCGCGCATCAGCACTTCGAGCAGGGTGAATTCGCGCGGCTGCAGCTCGATCGCCTGGCCGGCGCGGCGGGCTTCGCGGCGGATCAGGTCGAGCTCGAGATCGGCAACCTTCAGCACCGTCTTCTGCTCCTGTACCGGCGGCCGGCGGCCGAGCGCGTTGACGCGGGCGAGAAGCTCGGAGAAGGCGAAGGGCTTGGTGAGATAATCGTCGCCGCCCGCCTCCAGCCCCTCGACCCGGTCGTCGACGCCGCCGATCGAGGTCAGGAACAGCGCCGATGTGCCGACCTTGGCAGCCCTGAGCGAGCGGACGATCGCCAGCCCGTCGAGCCCCGGCAGCATGCGATCGACGACGATGACGTCATAGGCCTCGCGCTGCGCCTGAAACAACCCATCGCGCCCATCGCCGATCACGTCACAGACATGGCCTGCCTCGGAAAGGCCCTTGGCGATATAATCGGACGTCTTCCGATCGTCCTCGATAAGCAGGATCCGCATCAGCCCGATCATTCCTGGTATGGCCGGGGCAATCTAGCGGAGCGGGCGGTTGGGCGACAACTTACGGATTTGTAAGGTGGGGCGCGAGGTGACGTCGCAACCGCACGCCAAGAGTTTCCCACCGTTCCTTGAATGAAGCGACGAGTTAGGCTTTTCTCGTCTCGGGCAAGTTTACATGACGGGGAGGGCACAATTGGCGACCATTCCAGATAGTATGAAATCAGAACTGGCAGCCTGGAATGAGGATCGAGGGATCAGCCTCCGGGACTGGACCGCCAACAGCGGGAACTTCTCGCTCGCCGTAGGCTATTCAGAGATATTCTGGCCCCGCTTCGTCGCGTTTGAAAAATACATTCTCGTTGATGGTTTCAATTTGGAGGGCTTACGATCCTTTGAACGAAATCCTGAGGCAACGCGCCAGTCTATCGAATGGGTAATGAATCATTTTCACATCGCTGACATTCAGCATTCGGCATGCACAGATATAGCGGGCGACAAGCTGGCGATCCTGGGCGAACGCCTGCGCGAAATCTACATCGCAAAGCTTGGATGGCTATTTCCTGATCGTACATTCGTCGTAGAGCTTGTTCAGCCGGAGAGCCCAGATGAATTCGAAGATTATCAGATAAGCTTTTTCCAAACGTGATTTTTGCTGCCGATGGTGGCGTGTTGCGCGAGGTGCAGATATCCGGCCGTTCTTGACATCGAACAGTTCGCCAAGCCCTACGGGTCGCAACCGACACAAGGCTTGAGAACTCCCATATAAGAGCCAAGACTAAGCCGAGCAGGACGAACGACGTCGTCAGCGCCCAAAAGGGCCATTCGAATAGAAACTTCTGCTTCGGCGTTGCCCAGTCCTCATCATGATCTGGAAACTCAGATCGATGGAGCTTGGGCCCAAAATCCTGGCTAAAATCGAAGCCGTTTCTAAGGTAGAAAATGACCGACCTGATGTACCAATACCAGCTGTAAGCACAAACGCCGCCTACCGTGCAGAAGGCGACCCACAGGCCAACCCGATCTTCGGCAACCAATACCATACCCCTAACAACCAAGCATGGCGGCGTGTGATCCGCGGGCTGAAGGCCGGGTTTGCCGGCGAGATTCAGCTTGGCGGAACGCGACCTCTCGGGAGCAACCTTGGCCTTATCGACACATGTTGTTCGGCCCGGTTCCTTAAATTCCCGATCCGTCGAGCTGCTCGGCGTCGTCGCCTTCCCAGGGGGAGGGCATCGAGAGGCGGGTGAGATTGGCCGAGGGCAGCGGCATCCAGCACTTCAATTCCGGCTCGGCATATTCGATGATCTGCCCGGGCGAGGAATCGGAGGCGCGCCAGCTCTCTGCGCCAAACTGATCGCCATGCGACCAATAGGCGAGGTCGACTTCCGCCGGCCCCTGTTCGGACGGGCGGATGGTGACCAGGATCCGACTGCCGTCTTTCGGTGCGCTGGCCATGCTGCGCCAGCGGTCTGCCTCGTCCATCGCTTTTTCCTCCTGCCTTGCCGCAAGTGCAACTGTCGCCTCACCATCGAAAGCGGTCAACCCCAACTTTGCAAGCACCGTCCGCTATCGCTGCATCAGCCGCCGGGTGGTTGATTGCGGCAAGCGATGTCGGCGTCACAGCCGGCACCTCCCCTCCTCATCAGTGCGTTCTGCAGCTGCGGATTTTCAAGGCGGCGGGGGTGCGCCGACCCCGCAACCGCTTGGCGCTCCACGATTTTTCGAGGCGGCGGGAACCGAAGATGCGTTCGGTTGTTACAGGAGCACAAGCCGTGAACGTCGGAGGGAGCACATGAACCCGAAAAGCACGTTGAGTATTGCCGGCCATCCGATTCACCCGATGTTGATCCCGTTCCCGGTCGCCTTCTTCACCGCAACGCTGGTGACCGATATCGTTCACAGCCAATCCGACAATCCATTCTGGCCGGAAGCGTCGAACTGGATGCTGGGGGCGGGCCTCGTCATGGCGGCCCTGGCGGCGCTTGCCGGACTGACCGATTTCATCGGCGATAGCCGCATCCGCAGCTTGCGGGATGCGTGGCTGCACATGATCGGTAACATTATCCTCGTTCTGATTGAAGCCGTGAGCCTTTGGCGCCGGATCGAACAGGGCCCCGATTTCATTGTGCCCACAGGTCTGGTGCTGTCGCTGATTGCGGTTGCGCTTCTTCTGTTCAATGGCTGGAAAGGCTGGGAAATGGTCTATCGCCACCGCGTCGGCGTTGGAGAAGAGGCCGGCAAATCGACGCGGTGAGAGAGGCGGCAAAACCAGGCGAGCGGCGTGATCGGCAATTTCCTTCCGGTGTTTACCGTCGGGCACTCGACGCGAACGATCGCGGAATTTACCGAACTTCTGCGCGCGGGCAACGTCGAGCTCGTCGTCGACGTGCGCCGGGTGCCGCGTTCCTCGACCAATCCGCAGTTCAATTCCGAAGCGCTGGCGAACGCCCTTGCGCCTCTCCAGATCGACTACATCAGGATTGATGGACTCGGAGGTCTGCGGAAAAAGTCGCCGGTCCCGGAGGCGGTCAACGGCTTCTGGAACAATCGCAGTTTTCACAATTACGCCGATTACGCATTGTCTGCGGAATTTCGGACAGCCTTCGGCCAGCTCCTCGCGGTGTCGGCGTCAAGGCGGGCAGCCATCATGTGCGCCGAAGCTGTCTGTTGGCGATGTCACCGCCGCATCATCGCCGACTATCTGATCGCCGCCGGACGCCAAGTCTATCATCTGATGGGAGTGAACGAAGTGACGCCTGCCGAGATGACCAAAGGCGCACTGTCCGGCCGCGATGGTCTGCGGTATCCCGCCTGAGTTCCCAGACGATCATTAGCAGCTTGAAAAAGATGAGCGGGAAGAATCTCATCGGCCGCCGCGTTGACGTTCCGGTGAGCCGCGGAGATGCAGAAGGAGCTTGGGAGGGTAAAATTTCAATCCTTTGCCTCTGCGCGGCTCGGCCCCTTACTTCCGCCGGAGAGGTTTGTTCCCCCCCGTCTTCCGCAACCAGGACCATAGCTCCCTAACGACCAAGCCCGGCAGTCGTTGAACCCGAGCAGAAGGGCTGGGCTTTGCCAACCGACTTTCACCTTATCGACAAGTGGCTTACGCTATCCTGACGAAACCGGGATGGAGGATACAGCATGGCGAAGCTTGTCTTCGGAATGAACCTGTCGCTGGATGGCTATGTCGACCACCAGGAGTTTGCGCCCGATCCGACCCTCTTTCGTCACTGGATCGAGCAGGTGCGTGGCCTGACGGGAAGCCTCTACGGCCGCCGCATGTACGAGATCATGCGCTACTGGGACGAAGACCATCCCGAATGGAGCCAGGAGCAGGGCGATTTCGCGCTTGCCTGGCGGCGCCAGCCGAAGTGGGTCGTGTCGCGCTCGCCGGCCTCGGTCGGTCCCAATGCCACGCTTGTTTCGGAGGATGTCGAGGCGGCGGTCCGCGGGCTGAAGGCCGGGCTCGCCGGGGAAATTCAAGTCGCCGGGCCGGAGCTTGCCGGAAGCCTGACCGCGCTTGGCCTGATCGACGAGTATCGGCTCTATTTCCACCCCGTTGTGCTCGGCCACGGCAAACCGTTCTTCACCGGCCCGAGGCCACCGCTCCGCCTTGTCGCCAGCGATCGGATCGGCCGGGATGCGGTGAGGTTGACATATGTGCCTGGTTGATTGGGCTGACGTCGATGGAAGCAGTTGAAGAGCGATCATGAAAGGCGTGCCGTGCGGCCCCCTCATCCGACCCTGCGGGCCACCGCCCGGGGTTGAGCCACGGGTCTCAACCCGTCCTTCGGACCCCCGCTGGGGAGAAGAGGGGAGAATGCCGCTTCGCCGTCGACCCTATTGAACGAAGTGCCTTTGAGCAGGCGGGTTCATTTGGGCAGTTTCGGCGCGCCTTGCTCCCTCTTCTCCCCAGCGGGGAGAAGGTGGCCCGAAGGGTCGGATGAGGGGGCCGCGCGGCACGGTGCCAACGATGATCCCTCTATCCTGAAGCATCAACACTGCAAATGTTTGATGGCACTTTTCGTTTTTCACGCACGTCCGTTTCCAACGCATCTCATCTGCTTATGCTCGGTTTCACGCTTTTTTGGTTGGTGGAGGCTTCAGCCGGATACGAGGCGGACGGCCTTCGGCGTGATCCACCTCGAAGGCATTCGTCTTCTTCACCAGATCGATCAATTTCTTGAACCCGAAAGTCCGTGGATCGAAGTCAGGAGCCAGATTGGTAAGTTGATTTCCAACGGCGCCAAGCGGGACCCATCCATCCTCGGTCTCAATCTGCGCGATCATCCTTTTGATGATCGGTGTTGCGGCGCTCGGCGGCTTCAGTGAAGACGCAGCCTGGACGGCGTTCGCTCCGCTCGATGCCACCGAAGGAGCTAGATTTTCCGTGTAGATAAACCGCCGGCATGCCTGGCGAAAACTCTCCGGTGTCTTCCGTTCGCCGAAGCCGAAGACGTCGATCCCTTGTTCGCGGATGCGTGAGGCGAGGCGCGTGAAATCGCTATCGGACGACACCAGGCAGAAACCGTCGAAGCGGCCGCTATGCAGTAGGTCCATCGCTTCGATGACGAGCGTGATGTCGGACGCGTTCTTGCCCGGGGTGTAGGCAAACTGTTGCTGAGGGATTATCGCGTGCCTAGTGAGGATGTCGATCCATGCTTTCGAGCGAGCACTGGCGAAGTCGCCATAGATGCGCCGCACGCTCGCTTCACCGATCTTGGCTATTTCCTCGAACAGACCATCGGCGATTTTCGCCGAGGCGTTGTCCGCATCGATAAGAACCGCAAGACGGGGTGAGCGTGGTTCAGGCATGTCGAAGCTCCCTGGCGATTGATGGGTCCCAAACTCAAGATGGCCCGTTATTTCAACCAGAAGTTTTCGTCGTGGTCTATAGCGGTGGAAGCAGGGGCGATCATGAAAGGCGTACCGTGCGGCCCCCTCATCCGACCCTGCGGGCCGCCGCCCGGGGTTGAGCCACGGGTCTCAACCCGTCCTTCGGACCCCCGCTGGGGAGAAGAGGGGAGAATGCCGCTGCGCCATCGATCCTATTGGACGTAGTGCCTTTGAGCAGAAGGGTTCATTTGGGCAGTTTCGGCGCGCCTTGCTCCCTCTTCTCCCCAGCGGGGAGAAGGTGGCCCGAAGGGTCGGATGAGGGGGCCACGAGCACGGCGCTAACGACGATCACTTATCGCCAAACCCACAAAAAAAACGCCAGAGCAAAAACCCTGGCGTCTCCGTTCAGGCCACCAGCCCCTTGGTCAGCTCCAGCGCCTGCTGCTCGAACAGCCGGCGGTAGATGCCGTCGTGGCGGCGGATGAGCGCCTGGTGGTCGCCCTCTTCGACGATATGGCCCTTGTCGAAGACCAGCAGCCGGTCGAGCGCCCGCACGGTCGACAGCCGGTGGGCGATGACGAGTGTGGTGCGGCCGTCCATCAGCCGTTCCATCGCCTGCTGGATCTGCACTTCGCTCTCGCTGTCGAGGCTGGATGTTGCCTCGTCGAGGATCAGGATCGGTGCATCGGCGAGGAAGGCGCGGGCGATGGCGACGCGCTGCCGCTCGCCGCCCGACAGTTTGACGCCGCGTTCTCCCACCATCGTCTCATAGCCCTTGGGAAGGCTCAGGATGAAGTCGTGGGCGCTCGCCTGTTTCGCCGCCTGCTCGATCTCGCGCCGCGAGGCGTTCGGCCTGGCATAGGCGATATTCTCGGCCAGCGTGCGGTGAAACAGGATCGGCTCCTGCTGGACGATGGCGATCTGGCTGCGCAGGCTCGATTGCCGGACCCTGGCGATATCCTGCCCGTCGATGCGGATCGCGCCGGAATTGACGTCGTAGAGACGCTGGATGAGCTTGACGAAGGTCGTCTTGCCCGAACCCGAATGCCCCACAAGTCCGACACGCTCGCCCGGCTTGATGATGACCGAGAAATCCTCGTAGAGCGGGGTGGGATGCGCGCCGTATTGGAAGGTGATGCGGTCGAAGACGATCTCGCCGCTGCCGATTGCGATCGCTGTGGCGTCCGGCCGGTCTTCGATGCCGAGCGGCATCTTGTCGAGCAGCACCAGCTCTTCCATGTCGTTGACGGCACGCTGCAGGTTGCGGATGTCTTGGCCGACATTGCGCAGATAGCCCTGCAGGACGAAGAACATCGCCAGCACGAAGGTGACGTCTCCAGGCGTCGCCAGCCCCTGCTGCCACATGATGAGGCCCGTTCCCAGAATGCCGGCCTGCATCGAGACCATCATGAATCCCTGGATCGTGCCGCTCAACGTGCCGCGCTTCCATGTCCGCCGCGTGCGGCTGTCCCAGGTGCCGAGCACCCGGCCGAGCCGCGTCTCTTCACGGCTTTCGGCGCCGAACGCCTTGACCACCGAGTTGCAGCTGATCGCATCGGCGAGCGCGCCCCCGAGCTTGGTATCCCAGGCATTGGCAAGCCTTGCCGCCGGCGACACGAAGCCCATGGAAAGCGCCACGGTGACGCCGATATAGACCAGCGATCCCAGGCTGACGATCAGCCCCATCACCGGCCAATAGCTGCCGAGCACGATGCTGGCGCCGACCAGCATGACGATCGACGGCAGGAGGGCGACGAGCAGCAGGTCGTTGAGCGAATCCAGCGCCCACATGCCGCGCGTGATCTTGCGCACCGTCGAGCCGGCAAAGCTGTTGGCATGCCAGTCGGTGGAGAAGCGCTGCACCTTGTGGAAGCCGCCATTGGTGACATCGGCCATGGTGCGCAGCGTCAGCCGGATGATGCCGTTGAAGATGAAATAGCGCAGCGCCACGCTGGTGAAGCCGAGAGCCACGACGATGACGAAGGCGCGGAGCGCGCTGTCGGCCGCATTGCCGCCGGCGATGGCATCGACGATCTGGCCTGAAAAGACCGGCACCATGACTTCGGCCAGCGTGCTCGAGATCACCAGCACGACGATCAGCCCCACCAAACCAGGCCGGTGGCTCCAATGATGAAAGATAAAGCCGAGCACGTTGCGATAGGCATCGGCGCGGAAATCGAGCTTCTTGCGAGTCATTTGAACCAACCCGGCCGCATATCGGCAGCCGGTCCTCAAAAACGAGAGTTAAATGGCACAGCCCGAACGGGAGACGAAATGATCCCGTCAGATCAATCGGGCTATGAAGGAGGTGAAAACCGCATGTCGGGCGCGCTTGCGGCGGGCCGCGAATGGAAATGACCTAGTGTCGGGACATTCCGCACGGGAGGATTTTGGTGATTGCTGATGATGTCATGCAACGCCTCCCTTTTGTTCGATCTGACGCGGTGAGCCTCTTGTAGCGAAGGTGATCGCCGTTGCCAACCGGGAAATTGCAACCTGACGGAAAGTGATGCGAAAACGACACAATCCGGAACGTGCAGCTTTGCGCGCCAGCGCGTCTTGCCCGGTTCGTCGCGCCGATCGCGGATATGCTAAGCCAGACGCGAAAGATCGGTCGGCTCCGGCTTTGCCCCGGCTGCCGTCAACATCGCATGGACCTGGCCGCGATGGTGGGTCTGGTGGTTGAAAAGTTCGATCGCACATTGCGCCTTCGGCCTCTCGACCCGGGTTGCGCCGTCGCCGGGATACCAGACAAGCACGCCGTCGAGATCCGCATCGCGCAATCCGGCGGCCCAGTCCTCGATTTCCGCGTTGCGTTGCGATCGCCGGGACTTGAACTCATCCCAATCCGATGGGCTTGTCAGCGAGTGCTTGATGGTTTCCTCCGGGCGCCGGTTGCCCTTCAATCGCTCCAGGATCAGGCCGTCGGCCCAGTAAAGATGGTTGAGCGTCGCGGCGATCGATTGGAAGAACGCGCCCCGATCCTTCCAGCGATCGGCATGCGTCAGCCCGTCGGCGGCGGTGACCAGAGAGGTGTTCTGCCAAGTGTTGTAACGGGCCATGAGGCGGCAATATCCGGCTGAGATCATTGTCTCGGACTCCTATGGTTAGCGATGTGGGGGGAGATCGGCGGATGCAGAGAAAACCCAAGGGGCTGAGGCCGATGGAATGGATCTAGGCCACCTTCACTGTTCGTCAAGCTTGATTTACATCGTTTGATTGTAAGCGGGTCGCCCCTGGTTATAAGGGCGCTGATAGTTTCGACATTAGGCGACCATGAAATTTAAATTGGCACTTCTAATCCCGATCGCATTTGCTCTCACAGGCTGCGGACACCCCGGGAAACTCAGCCCTCAACAGCGGGAGGCAATGGTCAAACGACATATGGATCGCTGCCTGGCGGAAGGTGTCCGCGACCAGACCGGTTTGATACGCTGCACGCTTGACAAGATGTGTTGTTCCGCACCGACGAAGCAAGCGGAAGACGCCCCTATTTATGAGGCATCGACGGGCAAGATGCTGACAGGCAACGCAGCGATAGCTGCGAGACGGCGCGCTAATCGCCAGAATTAAATCCTCTTTGGGAAATACTGCGCGATACCTGCCCAGAAGCTCACCCCACCCTCCGTCCTCCTCGGGCTTGACCCGAGGACCCACGCCGGCCGCCACCAGCGGGGCCATGGATCCCAGGCTCAAGGCCTGGGATGACGGAGAGTGAGGGTGCGTTTTCGCCAAACTCAGCCGTCAGCCTTGGTCTATCTTGCTGCGCTCTCATTACACGGCACCGCATCGTCTCCTCCGCACTTCTCATCCTGGCGGCTCGGCGCCGATTTCCCCGACAAGCTCCCATATATCGACCTTCTCGGCGCGTCCCTTGACCGGGGCGAGGCCGAAGGGGCGGAAGGTGAAGCGGTCGGCGACGGCGTTGCGGGTGGCGGCGCTGACCAGGATCGATGTGTTGAGCTCCTTGTTCATGCCTTCGAGCCGCGACGCGACATTGATCGTATCGCCCATGGCCGTGTACTGCTGACGCGAAATCGCGCCGAAGCTGCCGACGACGGCCGGGCCGGTGTGCAACCCAAATCGCGTCAACAGTTCCGGGCGGCCATTTTTGCGATTGGCTTCGTTCAAGCCGTCGACCGCCGCTTTCATGGCGAGCGCACAGCGACAGCCGTGTTCGGCATGTCTGCTATCGTCGACCGGGGCGTTCCACATGACGAAAATGGAATCGCCGAGATATTGCACGACCGTGCCGCCATTGCGCTCGGCGATGGTGTTCAGCAGTTCGAAATAGGCAGAAAGCGTGTCGACCACCTCCTCGGGCGAATGTTGTTCGGAGATGGTCGTGAAGTCCTTGATGTCGGTGAACAGCACGGTCACCTCCTGCCGCTTCGCTCCGACGATCGTCGTCTCGGGATCGACGATCTGCCGGACCACTTCACGCGGGACATAAAGCGCAAACTGACCGATGGCATGACGGCTGGCCGAAAGCGCGCTGGCCAGCGTGTTGATCTCGCTGATCCAGGAGTGGGACATCGGTTTGTCGCCGACCTCCAGATCGCCGATCCGGCGCGCCTCGTCCGCCAGCCGATAGAGCGAGCGGCTGACCATGCGCGACAGCATCACCGAGGCGGCGACGCCGGCGAGCAGGAAAGCGCCGGCCATGAACAGATTGCGCCGGAGCAGCCGATTGGCCTCGACCACCAGATCCGCCAGCGGCACGACGATGGCGGCCACGCTTCCTTCGAACAGGCCGGAGACGCTGACCGGGGCGATCTGCACCAGATGGGTTTCGCCATCGAAATCGACCCGCGCCAGGCCGCCGCCGGCAAAGGCCGGATCCTGTCTCAGTCGCGCCACGGTTTCGAGGCTCGGGTCGAAACGGTTCGCCGTCGCGCCGAAGGCGCCTGATGTTCTCGACCACAAGCCGATGATCCTGCTCATGATATCAGGGTCGGAATGGGCGACGAGGTTGCCGCCGGCATCGATGATGTAGGCCCGCGCCCGCGGCGAAATCTCCCCTGCGTCGAGCAGCCGGCTGACGGTCTGCAGGTGAATGTTGATGCCGAGCACCACCTTTCCGTCGTCCCGCATCGGGGCGGCGATCGTCAGCGTCGGAACATGCAGCGTTCCGGTGATATAGGGTCCGACGGACACCGGCACGCCGTCTTGAATGACGGCTTGATACCAGGGGCGCTGCCGCGGATCGAAGGATGTATCCTCGACATTCCGCTCCGCGATCACCCCTGCATCCTTGTCGAGAAAGGCCAGCGTCGAGATGATGTCGGCCGCGTTTCCACGTGCGATCATTCTGATCGCGAAGGCCGCATCATCGGGTGCGGCAAGCGTCTGGCGAACGTCGCGCCGGGCCGTGTTGATCACCTGCAGGTAGGAGCCGTCGGGATAGCCGGCGTAAACGCTGGTGGCGTTGGGGACGTTTCGCAGAACCTCCTGAAGGAACTGCTGTTTTGCCTTGATGTCTCGAGGCGGCGGGGACACCAGCTGCGGCAGGGTGGATGCCAGCGCCACGGCCTCGGTGCCGCTTTGCAGCGTATTGCGGTATCCCTCGATCAGCCGCAAGCTCATGGCGCGCATCTGCTGGGCGCCGGCACTGACCGCAGCATCGCTTCCGCGGCTGAACGCCATCCAGATGATCGGCGCCGATGTGCACAGCAGCGACGCGACGACCAGGACGCCGAGATGCAGTCTGAGCGGTTTGGACCAGCGCACGCGATTTCCCCCGAAATGCGAACACGTCTCAGCATATATAGCGCAAGCTCTGTCCGGCATGCGCGAGCAACGATGCCAGCTAACCGCTTTTTGAAGGCTTGCACAAGCTGGTGATATCAGCGCTCCCGCCCTGGGAATTTGGCTGATGCGCGATGCCGGGGGCCAATGGAGGCTGAGCGACGAACGTCGCTGAGTTTGCCACTGAGCTCACCCCACCCTCCATCCTCCTCGAGCTTGACCCGAGGATCCACGCCGTCGCCACCAGCAGGGCCATGGATTCCAGGCTCAAGGCCTGGAATGACGGAGGTGGGGGCCTGTTTTCGCCAAATCCGCTGCCGGCGCGCTTGACAGTACGGCGGGGAAGGAGAGGGGCTCGAAGGAGCGATGACACTTTGCCCTGCCGCCATCCGTCGCTGAATTTGCCACAAGGCGCACCCCACCCTCCGTCCTCCTCGGGCTTGACCCGAGGATCCACGCCGGCCCCGCCAGCGGAACCATGGATCCCAGGCTCAAGGCCTTGGACGACGGAGGTCGCGGGTGCGGTATCGCCAGACGTTCTGCCGCCGGCGGTGAACGCGCTAAGTCACGTCGTCGGCAGAAATGTGCTTAACCTCGGTAATCCTCAACAATGGGATCTCCGCGCGTTCGTTTGCCTCTTTCACATCTTGCTCCGACGAGGCGTCGAACAGACAGAATGATCGTTCCTCGGACGGTACGAATGTCGAGCGGAGATAGCGCACCGGTTTCCCCTGGCTGGTCATCTCCGCGGTGACGTTCTTGGCGCGGGACGCCGCCGCGCTGAGCTGTTCGGGCGTGATTCCCGGCAGGTGTCTTTCGACCATGTACTGTGGCATGATGGTTGTCCTTGGATTGAGCGACGACAGCAAGCGTTTCAACATGTTGCACGATCGCTTTGAACTTCCGGCCGTTGCGAATGGACATCTACTTTGCCGCCGTATTCACAGACCTCGTCCGACACTCAGCGGTTTGGAACAAGGTTTCGCGCGACACGATCACCAGCGCAATTGCGGAATATCGATACCTGTCTCAGATGCTTGCCAGCCAATACGGACGACGGCACGAGAACTTTACAGGCGACGGGCATCTTTATCTATTCGAATCTGCTGATGTAGCCGTCCATTTCTCGTTGAAGCTGATCGCTTATTGGAAGCAACGGCGGCGTCACTTGACCTCCAGCCAGGCGCACGACCTTCCAATCCGCGTGGGTTGCCACTTCGGTGAGTGCTCCCGAATGCACGACGACGACGCCTGGATCGGCCGTGCCTTGAATATTGCGAAGCGGGTTGAATCATGTGCCGAGCCGGACACCCTCTTTGTCACGCAGACCGTACTCGACCTCATCGATTCGCCGGTCTATCTCTTCCACGAGGTCGACGTCTTCGAACTCAAGGGCGATTACCTGCCGAGGCGGCATCTCTATCGGATCGTTTCAGTCGACCACACGGCACTTGCTGCACGATCCGAAGAGCGGATGACAGCCGAGGACTGGTTCTTGAAAGGGGCCGGGATCGCCGGCACCGATGGGCGCGAATTGGCCGAGGAACTGCGTTGCTACGAAAAAGCATTGGAGCTTCGTGCGGATTATCCGGAAGCGCACAACAATCTCGGTGTCATCTTGAAAGCCGCTGGTGACAGAGCTGCTGCCGAAGCCCGCTATCTGGATGCCGTTCGTCTTTGGCCGCACTATCCGGAAGCGCACTACAATCTGGCGATACTTCTCGAGGAGACCGACCGCCCCGATGAAGCGGCGGCGCATTATCGGCAGGCTCTGAAGTGCCGGCCAGACTACGTGGATGCCCTTCTGCGTCTCGCTGGTCTTTTCGACCGATGGGGAGATCGGTTCGAAGCCTATCATCACTTCCAGGAGACGCTACGGCTTCGGCCGGGCTTTGCCGAGGCTCACAGCAATTTCGGCGTCTTCCTTGAGAAACACGGCGATGCGGAAGAGGCTGAATCGCACTACAGGCACGCGCTGCAGTTGAGATCCGATTACGCCGAAGCGCACTACAACTATGCCATGCTTCTTGAAGGGCGAGACGTCGAGGCGGCAGAATTACATTATCGCGCCGCCCTGAAGTCGTCGCCGGCATACGCGGAAGCCCACAACAATCTGGCAGTGCTTCTTCACGAGAAAGGCGCTCTATCGGACGCAAAGTCGCATTATCTCACCGCTATCAGGTTGCGTCCCGTTGAGCCGCAGACATATCGGAATCTATCCCTTCTGCTGGCCGCGATGGGCGAGGAGGAGCAGGCCGGTCACTATGCCCGAAAAGCAAACGAACTCTCTTCAGGTTGAGCGGGTGCGACCCGCTTTGGGCCCGCGCAGCAGGTGGCAAAAATTCATTGTTCGGGAACGAGGCCATCGAGCAGGAAGTCGAGGCCCTTGCTGAAGGCGCCGTCCCAGTCATTGTCGAGCAGCAGCCGGGAGCGTTCGATGGTGGGGTAGTGTTGGCTGAGAGCCGTCAGGCGCTGCTGCGCGGCGGCTCTGTCCTCGTCCGAGAGCTCGAAGCTCGCCCGGGTGGTGGTGGCGCCGATCACGTAGTTCCAGAGCGACCAGATCGCGACGTTCAGATCGGCGTCGGCCACACCGGCTCTCGACAGCGTGCTGCTCAGCCGTTCCAGGCGCGCAAGGATGTTCGGGCCGAGCGCCCGGCGCGGCAGGAGCGATGCCGACCAGGGATGGCGCAGCATGGCGGCGCGCCAGTCTTTGAGCAGATGAACGACGTCCCCGCGCCAGTCCCCAGAGGCCGCCCCCGGTGCCGGGCCGCGATAGGCCAGCACCGAATCGAGCGCCAGGTCGAAGACTTCCTCCTTGTTGCCGACGTGCCAATAAAGGCTCATCGCGCCGGCGCCGAGGCGATCGGCGAGGCGGCGCATCTTCAATCCGTCGAGCCCCTCGGCATCCAGCAGCTCGATGGCGGTCGCCACGATCCGTTCCGGCGAGAGGGGCTGTTCACTGCGCGGCTCCGGCTTGGACGACGGAGCTTTCCGTTGAGGCGGTTTATCCGCCGCGCCGCTGCGTTTGGCTGCCATCCGTTTTCCCTGCTGATCAGATTGTCGATTTAATCCGACAAAGCGATGAATGTCGATGCTGACGGATTGACTCGTACAATGTACGATGCAAGTTAATCGTACGATGTACGAGTCACATAGATCGTACGCTCAATCCTGCCGGCCGCGGGGAAGGTTGCCCGCAGTCCCCAACGCTCAAGAGAAATCATGTCACACGCAATCACGCATCTGCTCATCGGAGGGCTCATCTTCATGACCATTGGAATTCCTGCGAAAACCGCCGCCAGCGAGGCCAATCTCAAGCTGACCATCGTCAATCCGAAAAACCTCTACGATCCCTCGCCGAACGGCTACAGCACGGCGGTGATCGTGCCGAGGGAAGGCCGGCTGGCCTATATTTCCGGGCAGGGCGGCCAGGACAGCACCGGCGCCCTGTCGCCCGACTTCGCCGTTCAGGTGAAACAGGCCTACGCCAATCTGCGCAGCGCCCTCGATGCGCTTGGCGCCAGGCCCGATCAGGTCGCCAAGCTGACGGTCTTCGTGGTCGATCACGATATGTCCAAGCTTCAGGTGCTGACAGAGAACGTCAAGGAAATGTTCGGCGCAGCCCTGCCGGCGCAGACCTTGATTCCCGTTCCCAAGCTGGCGATCGACCCCATGCTCTTCGAGGTCGAAGCCGTGGTCATATTGGAATAAGGATGGCTGGACTAGAGCATGATGCCGAAAAGTGTGAGCGGTTTTCGGACGACATCATGCTCTAACTCTTTAATTTAGAACAGGATTCAGATTTTAGGCCAACCGGGCCTAAAATCATCCTGTTCTAGCGGTGGCTGGAATAGCGGGCGGCGGAAGCGCCGTCCGTCAATCCGCCTTCGGCCACCCAATCCATCCGATGTTGATCCCGTTCCCGGTCGCCTTCTTCGTCGGCCGCGTCGAACTGGATGCTCGAAGACGGCCTCGTGATGGCGGCACTGGCGGCGCTCGCCTGGACTGACCGACTCTTTGGGGAGCAGCCGCATCCGCGCCTTGCGGGATGCGTGGCTCCACATGATCGGCAACATCGTGCTCGTTCTGAAGCATTCAGCCTTTGGCGCCCGGACGTACAAGGCCCCGATTTATCGTCCCGACCGGGCTGGTTCTATCTTTGCGCGCCGTTGCGCTTCTTTTGTTCAACGGCTGGAAAGGCTGGGAAATGGTCTACCGCCACCGCGTCGGCGTCAGTGCCGGGGGCTCGATCCTGCGCCATCGCCATGGCGCCGCCAGTTTTCCCATCTCGCCTTTGTCCTGCCGGGAAGTCGGCAAGTAGAAACTGCTCTCCGTAACAGATGCGCCTTACGCCCTATTCATCCCGGAAGGCTCGGTTGATCTGGTCTGTGAGCGGTTTGATCAAATAGGACAGCGCGGTACGTTCGCTGGTCCGGATGAAGGCCTCGGCCGGCATGCCCGGCAGCACCGTCAGGCCATCCAGCTTCTTCAGTTCTTCAAGCGGCACGGTTAGGCGCACGAGGTAGTAGGAAAGCCCGGTGCGCTGGTCGGTGGTGAGGTCGGCAGCGATGAGGCTGACATGGCCATTCAGCTCCGGCGTGGTGCGCTGGTTGAAGGCCGACATGCGCAGCACCGCCCTCTGGCCGATCTGGAGTTGATCGATGTCCTTCGGCGCGATCCGCACCTCCAGTGCCAGCTTGTCATTTTCCGGCACGACCAGCATGATCGGATCGGCGGGCGTCAGGACGCCGCCGATCGTATGCGCTTGGAGCGAATGGACGATGCCGGACTGCGGAGCGACGATGTCGGTGCGCTTCAGCTCGTCCTCGGCGGCAATCCTGCGCTCGACATACTCGCCGATCTGCGCCTGCGTATCGCGCAGTTCCCGTCCGACCTCGGCCTTCAGATCCTGATCGACCTGGAGAATCTGGAGGTTCGTCTCGGTGATGCGGCCGGCAGCCTGCGCCTGAGCGGCGATCTGCTCGCCGCGGTCTCCGCCGAAGGTGGCGCGCTGGGTCTTGAGGCCGTTGAGCCGCTGGTCCGACACCGCACCCTGCACCCGCAGGGAGGTGAGGGAGGCGATTTCCTTGTCGAGCACCTCGATGCCCTCGGTATAGGCGATCTCCTGCGCCTTCACGCCCTCGATCTCGTGCTGGTACTGAAGAATGCGTTCGCGCAGTTGCGCTGTCTTGCTTCGCAGCGCCTCGCGGCGGATGGTAAAGAGCCGTTCCTCTCCGCGCAGGATCGCGGCGATTTCGGGATCGTCGCGCCGGGTCAGCAGGCTGTCAGGGAACATGATCGCCGGCAGGTCGTCGCGTTCGGCCTCGAGCCGCGCGAAGCGCGCCTGGAATTCATCCAGCCGTCGCGTGACGATCGCCAGATTGGCGCGCGTCGCCGTGGCGTCGAGCCTGAGCACCACGTCGCCGGCCTTCACCTCCGAGCCCTCGTGAACCAGGATTTCGCCGACCACGCCGCCGGTCGGATGCTGAACCTTCTTCACATAGGAGTCGACCACGAAGCTCCCGGGCGCCACCACGGCTCCGGCGAGGTTCGTCGTCGATGCCCAGCCGCCAACGCCGACGACAAGGCCGCCACACATCACGAGGGTGCCGAGCAAGTGCCGGCGAATGGAAGCGGAAAGGCCGCCGTCCCTGTCAATCCCGGTCATGGATCACTCCATCGTCATTTTGTTTCAAGCGTTCCAAGCTGTCTGCGCGCCGTATTCGTCTGGAGCCTGTTTCCTGCCTCTGCACGGCTCCTTACCGCGGAGCCCGGAGCAGGAGCCACCTGCAGAACCTTTGACAGCACCTCGTCTTTCGGACCGAAGGCGCGCTGGCGGCCACCCTCCATCATCAGCACCTTGTCGACGACGCTGATCGCGCTCGGCCGGTGCGCGACGACGATCGCGATGCCGCCGCGCTCGCGAACCGAGACGAGGGCCCTGACCACGGCTGCCTCGCCCTCGGCGTCGAGGTTGGCGTTCGGCTCGTCCATCACCACGAGGAAGGGATCGCCATAAAGCGCGCGGGCGATGCCGATACGCTGGCGCTGACCGGCCGACAGCGCCGAGCCGCCTTCGCCGATTGAAGTCTCATAGCCCTTCCCGAAGGAAAGGATCAATTCGTGCGCGCCCGCCGCTTTCGCCGCTGCCACGATCGCCTGCGGATCGGGATCATCCTCGAATCGGGCGATGTTCTCGGCGATGGTGCCGTCGAACAGTTCCACGCCCTGCGGCAGATAGCCGATATGGCGGCCAAGCGCCTCGTTGTCCCAATGGTCGAGGCTGGCCCCGTCCAGGCGGACATTGCCGGCCGCCGGCGCCCATGCCCCGACCAGCACCCTTGCGAGGCTCGACTTGCCCGAGCCGGACGGCCCGATGATGCCGAGTGCGGTTCCGCGCTCCATGACAAAGCCGACGCCGCCGACATTCGGCTTGCGTTCGCCGGGAGGAACGATGGTGAGCTCTTCGGCGCGCAGTTCCCGCACCGGCTTCGGCAGCGGCAAGGCCGACCGTTGTTCCGGCACCTTCTTCAGCATGTCCTGTAGCCGGGCCCAGCTCTGCCGCGCCATAAGGAAGGGCTTCCAGTTGGCGATGGCGAGATCGACCGGCGCAAGCGCACGGCCCATCATGATCGAAGCGGCGGTCATCACGCCGGGCGTCGCGACTTGATTGATGACCAGCCATGCGCCGACGCCGAGCATCGTCGATTGCAGGATGGCGCGCAGCGCCTTGGCAAGGCCGCCAAGGCCGCCCGTGACATCGCCCGCCCGGCGGTTCGCCTTGAGATAGTCGGAATTGGCTTTCTGCCAACGCGCGCCGATCCGGCGCGAAAGACCCATCGCACGGACGACCTCAGCATTGCGGCGAGCGGCTTCCATGAGCCCGTTGCGGGCCATGTTGTGGGCCGTCGCCTCCCTGATTGCCTTCTGCGAAAGGATGTTCGTCAGCAGCGTCAGCGACACCAGCACAATCGCCCCGGCAAGCGCCGTGATGCCGAGCCAGAAATGGAAGATGAAGCAGATGCCGAGATAGAGCGGGATCCACGGAAGGTCGAAGAGCGCCGTCGGGCCGGCGCCCGACAGGAAGCCTCGCACATTATCGAGATCGCGCAGCGGCTGCAGACCGTCGCCGGGCATACGGGCGATGAGCGGCAGGCGCGTCACCGCCGCATGCACCCGGTCCGAAAGTTGCCGGTCGAAGCGCTCGCCGATGCGCAGCAGAATGCGCGAGCGAAGGATGTCGAGCGCCGCCTGAAAACCGTAAAGCCAGAGCGCGAGAACACCGAGGCCGACCAGCGTCGGCACGCTTCCGCTCGCCAGAACCCGGTCGTAGATCTGCAGCATGAACAGCGGCGCGGTCAGCGCCAGCAAGTTGATAACGAAGCTCGCGGCAACAAGACTGCCGAAAACACCCAGGTTCAGGAAAGCAAACATGATACTTCTCTTTCACAGTACCTCAGGCGGCTTTTCCCGTGCTTCCGTCCTGCCGATCGAAAAGATCGGCTGTGGCCCGCCACCGCGAACCGCCGCGGTGGCGACATGGCGGGAAAGCGGGCCGCCATTTTGATCAGAGGAGGAAATCCGAACTCGTCAGGCCCAGATTTGTGCCTGTCAAGACGATCGTCGTTTCGTCGGTATTCGTGTCTCCGTTGGTATCGAAGTGAAGGATCGTGTTGCCGCCGCTTTCGGTGTACCAGGCACTGTGGGTCGTGGCCGTCGTTCCACTCCAGGCGAAGGCTTGATCGCCTGGGGTGTTGGGGTTGAGCGTATACGCGTCGAGCCCGCTCACATCGATCTTGTCAAACCCATGGTGGAAGTCATGGATCGTGTCCGGGGCGCCGGACGTGCTGTCCCCCGCCAAGGTAAACACAAATGTGTCATTGCCGGAGCCACCCCAAAGGTCATCCTGCTCGGCGCTGCCATTGAGCGTGTCGTTGCCGGAGCCCCCGTACAACGTGTCCAGGCCTTGGCTTCCGATCAGTATGTCGTTGCCCGCCTGGCCGTAGAGCGCATCGGCCCCGTTGTTTCCATTCAGCGTGTCGTTACCTGCCTGGCCATAAAGCGTATCACCAGAGTTGCCGCCGCTGATGGTATTGTCGGCCGCATTTCCGACCTTGATATCGACACCGTTGGTTTCGCCCCAATTTGTCGTTGTCGCGGTCGCTGTGTCCGTATCGTGGTCATTGCTCGTATCGCTGTCGCTTTCGAGCACGTCGATGATGCCGAGATGGAAGTTGTGCGAGGCATCCGGCGTGCCGCCGACCGTTGCATCATTGACGTTCACGGTCACGTCGTAGCCGGCCTTCGCTTCGAAGTTCGCGCCACCGTTGAAGTACAGCGCGCCGTTCAGGATCGTGAATGACGCGACGTCACTTCCAGACAGCGACAGCACGTTGTTTCCGGAATCGACATCCGTGACCGCGATATCGGCCACTTTGATCACGCCCCCATTTTCGGGCGTCGACGTGACCGTGTTCGACAACACAACCGCCGTCGGGGCGTCGTTGACCGCATCAAGCGTGAAGCTCTGGCTTGCCGGCACACTGCCGCCATGGCCGTCGGTGACGGTATAGCTGAGACTGACCGGGCCGTTGTAGTTGGCATCCGGCGTAAAGGTCCAGCTGCCGTCATTGTTGTTGACCAGGGCGCCATGGTTGGCGCTGAGGCCTGAGACCGACAGCTGGTCGCCGTCGACATCGGTGAAGCCGGCCAGCAGATCAGCGGCGCTGACCGTGTAGGGCGTGTCCTCGCTGCCGGCCGCCAGCGTCGCCGCATTGCCGCTGAGGACCGGTGCATCGTTGACCGCCGCTAGCGTGAAGCTCTGCGTCGCCGGCACACTGCCGCCATGACCGTCGGTGACGGTGTAGCTGAGGCTGACCGGGCCGTTGTAGTTGGCATCAGGGCTGAAGGTCCAGCTGCCGTTATTGTTGTTGACCAGGGCGCCGTGGTTGGCGGTCAGGCCGGCGACCGACAGCGGATCGCCGTCGACATCGGTAAAGCCGGCCAGCAGGTCAGCGGCGCTGATCGTGTAGGGCGTGTCCTCGCTGCCGGCCGCCAGCGTCGCCGCATTGCCGCTGAGGACGGGGGCGTCGTTGACCGCATCAAGCGTGAAGCTCTGGGTGGCCGGCAGACTGCCGCCATGGCCATCGGCGACGGTGTAGCTGAGGCTGACCGGGCCGTTGTAGTTGGCATCGGGCGTGAAGGTCCAGGTGCCGTCATTGTTGTTGACCAGGCCGCCATGATTGGCGGTGAGGCCTGAGACCGACAGCTGGTCGCCGTCGACATCGGTAAAGCCGGCCAGCAGATCAGCGGCGCTGACCGTGTAGGGCGTGTCCTCGCTGCCGGCCGCCAGTGTCGCCGCACTGCCGCTGAGGATGGGTGCGTCGTTGACCGCATCAAGCGTGAAGCTCTGGGTTGCCGGCACACTGCCGCCATGGCCGTCGGTGACGGTATAGCTGAGACTGACCGGGCCGTTGTAGTTGGCATCAGGGCTGAAGGTCCAGGTGCCGTCATTGTTGTTGACCAGGGCGCCGTGGTTGGCGGTCAGGCCTGAGACCGACAGCTGATCGCCGTCGACATCGCTGAAGCCGGCCAGCAGTTCGGCGGCGCTGATCGTGTAGGGCGTGTCCTCGCTGCCCGCCGCCAGCGTCGCCGCATTGCCGCTGAGGACGGGCGCGTCGTTGACCGCATTCAGCGCAAAGCTCTGGCTTGCCGGCAGACTGCCGCCGTTTCCGTCGATGACGGTGTAGCTGAGGCTGACCGGGCCGTTGTAGTTGGCATCCGGGGTGAAGGTCCAGCTGCCGTCATTGTTGTTGACCAGGGCGCCATGGTTGGCGCTGAGGCCTGAGACCGACAGCTGGTCGCCGTCGACATCGGTGAAGCCGGCCAGCAGATCAGCGGCGCTGATCGTGTAGGACGTGTCCTCGCTGCCGGCGGCCAGTGTCGCCGCACTGCCGCTGAGGACCGGTGCGTCGTTGACCGCCGCTAGCGTGAAGCTCTGGGTGGCCGGCAGACTGCCGCCAT
>NZ_LOKU01000047.1:0-25042 GCF_002211295.1 Rhizobium sp. N122
CCCGACCCTAGCGGAAAACACCCATGGCCGCCCGCAAAGCCGATCACCCGCTACAGCGCAACGAGAAGCGCGCGGGCACTCGGCTTTGCTACCTCCCGCCACCTACACCATCTGCTGGGACACGATCCTTTGACCCTTTGACCGGATAGGCTTTGCGGGTACTAGTTGTAAGTCTTACAAGGCAGATTCGGTCGTGAAAAATGGTGAAAGCGATCGGCGTGTGCTGGAATTGCGTTTCGATCGCACTTAGAGATGCGTTACGGTTGTAGGATTCATAGTAAAACAATTGGCGACACTGCTTGGAGGATAGCATCCTAAGTCTCTGTATTTATAGGAGGTCTGCCCTTGGGCGGCAGAGGTTTTACCCGCTGGTTCGTAACCGTTGGTTAACGAAGTATGGTTTGACGCAATCTGGGAATCGGGTAACTGCTTATCGACGGAAAATCACTGACGATCGCGAAAAAACCGTCGTGAGGAAAAATGATAACAAACCAGCAGCAGATCCAACATGCTGAATCGTCGGCGATGAAGATCAGGCGACAGTCACAGTTGTTGTCTGCGCAACTCCAGTCAATTCGCGAACGACTTTATGAGCCTGAGGCTGCAAAATCCCTTAAAACTTTTACGTCGCGCGAGGTTGCTGCGCTACTCGGCATTGCGGAATCCACGCTACGCCAGATGTCGCTTGACGGTGAGAGCGCTATCCCCGACCGACAGGACAACGGCCGGCGGATCTATACGCTTCACCAGGTAAATCAGATACGTGAGCATCTCGCCCAAAAGCGTCCAAACGAAGCACTGGTGTTTTTGCCCCGACGCCGGGCGGGTGACAAGCTACAGGTTGTTGCCGTCGCAAACTTCAAGGGCGGCTCGGCTAAAACTACCACAACCGTGCATCTGGCGCACTATCTGGCAATCCGGGGGCTTCGGGTGCTTGCAATTGATCTAGACCCGCAAGCGTCATTGTCGGCAATGTTCGGATACCAGCCCGAGTTCGACGTTGATGAAAACGAAACTGTCTATGCCGCGATTCGTTACGATGATCGTCGCAGGTCTGTTCACGAGGTAATCAGACGAACCTATTTCGCAGGAATCGATTTGATCCCGGCAAACCTCGAGTTGATGGAGTACGAACACGAAACTCCGCATGCTATCGCGGATGGCTATGGGCGAGGAGACGAGATCTTTTTTCGCAGGCTTTCGACGGTCATCAGCGAAGTTGAGACGGACTACGATATAGTCCTTGTCGATGCCCCTCCCCAGCTCGGTTACCTTACGCTCGGCGCCCTCTGTGCTGCCACCGCGCTGCTTATCACAATTCATCCAGCAATGATTGACGTTGCCAGTATGAATCAGTTTCTAGCTATGATGAGTGATCTCATGGGCGTGATCGAGAAACGCGGCGGTACACTCAGCCACGATTTCATCCGCTATGTGATCACGCGACACAACCCCAACGACGGTCCTCAAGTTAACGTCGTCACTTTGTTACGCTCCCTGTTTAAAGACGATGTTTTGGCTCCGGCAGTTGCCGAGACTACTGCGATTGCAAGTGCCGGGCTTGAAAACAAGAGTCTTTATGAATTGTCAAGGGGTGTCGGACGCGATACGCTTAGTCGCGCACTCGAGTCGGTGGATTCGGTCAATCGCGAGATTTTCCATCATATCAAAAACGTGTGGGGTAGATGATGGTCAATCCCAAAGAGCGAAACCAGCGAATGAAGAGCCTGTTTGCTCAGGTCGATACGGAGGTCCTTGCTAAGCAATCGGCACCCTCACGCGCCGAGCAGGAAATGCGGCGAATCGGTTCGGTGGCTGTAAAATCAATGGATCGTGCCTTGGTCTCGATCGAAGATGAGAACAGGCGCCTTCATGATCAGTTGCTTTCGTGTGAATCGGTTATCGAACTCGATCCCGATCGAGTCGCCCCGTCGTTTATCAGCGACCGCTTGGATATAGAGGGCGATGGTACGTTTCAAGCGTTTGTCGAAGGGATTAGAGAGGCCGGGCAGAAACTTCCGATCCTCGTGCGTCCCTTGGCTGGGAGGCCAGGTCAATACCAGGCTGCATATGGCCACCGGCGTCTTCGCGCTTGCCAGATACTTAAACGCCCCGTCAAGGCGATCGTACGCGAGCTAAGCGACGAGGAGCTTGTTATCTCACAGGGTATTGAGAACTCGGAACGACTCAATCTATCCTTCATCGAGCAGGCCCTGTTTGCCTTGAATCTGAAGGAGCGGAAGTACTCGCGGGAATTAATATCGAACGCGCTTGGACGTAAAGAGGGCCAGCGCCTCGCCTCCATATCGATTCTTACAAATACCGCGGCCCTGATACCTGAGGGGCTCATCCGGTGATCGGCCCGGCGCCGTCGGTTGGACGTCCAAAATCGGAAAAGCTGGGCGCTCGCGTCCACAATCGAATCCTGAACGCCCGGCAAAGGGAAATCTTAGCGGAGCTGACTGCGTCTCCAGCATGGGCTCAGTGCCGAAGCGACCAGCGGTTCGCGCTCATCATGGAAGCGTTTGATCTTTCTGCAAAAAGCAAACCGGATATTGTAGAGTCGCCTTGGACGATGGCATAGTCATAGTAACGAGGCGTACCGATAATTCGACTCGCTTTTCAATTCCTGACGATCGACTTCCGGGGCTTTCGGACTGGCTGCTGCAACGGCTACCCGATCTCTTTCAGGAGTTCAAAGACGACAAGGGAAGGGTTCTGGAATGATCTAGAAACGAGAAATGGAAAAAGGGCCTATCGACTGCAATCGACAGACCCTTCAATCACGGCCAACGGAGCATCTCGGCACCGTCAACGTCAGCTCTAGCGGGCTAACTCTAAGACGGACAAGGGTGTTAATCAAGTCTCTGTAACTGTCAGGGACGGTTTTTTCGCGCGTAGCTTCCGGCGGCTTCCTGAAAAATCGCATTATTGGGACTGCGATCGAGAGATCCGCAGCAGGATAGCTATGACTGAAGCTTTGTCAGTAGCGTCGTTCCGACGCGTGACTCCTGGAATTGCCGCAAGTGCACGTCTTGCAATGGCAAACGACATACCAGATACGACAAAATCGGAAATGGCTTTGCTCCTGAAGAAGGCTGCTCCAGTTTTGGGCATAGATGGCACGACGTATCATGTAATGGATATCCTTCTCGGTCTTTCCCAGGCCGATGACTGGAAAGGCTCTGGGCGTCCAATCGTGGCCATATCTAATGCGAAACTCGCTGAGTATACGCTGCGCTCGCAGCGCACCGTAATGCGATGCATCCGACGGCTCGTAGAGGCGGGTGTTGCAGCCTACCGGGACAGTTCGACAGGTCGGCGCTTTGTATATCGCAACGATAAAGGCGAAGTGACGGCTGGCTTTGGAATTGACTTCACACCATCCCGTGTAAGGGCTGGCGAACTTAAGCAGGCGGTGATCCAGTACCATCAGCAATTGAACGCCGAACTCGCTGCCAAACGCGACATCAGCCGCCTGTCGCGTGCGATTGAAGATCTCTGCCTGTCCAATCCCTCGCAGATGACGACTGAAAGATCCGAGCTCGAGTCCATACTGGCGGGTGGGGGCGGGTTGGTTGAACGCGCAAATCGTATAAGTTCGCTTCACGAACAGGCGTTGGCTGCATTGGCGCCGGAGGACATTCCGTTCCGTTTGTCATGCGAGGGTGACATTGATGACAGCGCTAATATCAATACAACCCATGAATCAGAATCTGAAAGTAGAAAATTGCGGGCCCGCTCTACAGAGCGGGAACAAATTAGCAAGAACGACCGCTCCGCGGTCGAAATGGCTTTTAAAAGAAAGTCTCGCGAAGCGGAGGGGGTTAAGCAAGACAACGGAAGTTGCGATGGCCGCGACTCTTCCACGATCCAAGGGGAGGTTTTGGGCTCTGTGTCAGTTGGGCTCATTCGCGCGGCGTGCCCCGGTGCTCAATCAATGATAGGCCAAGAGTTCGAAAGTTGGTATGCGATCGGCCGGTCAGGCGAAACGCTGCGCAGGATGATAGGGTTGTCCGAAGCAGGTTGGGCAGATGGTCAGAAGAAAGTGGGCCAGTACGCGGCAGCGGCGATCTTAGCGACCGTGCTTGAAAAGTCAATTCGAGATCCGGAGCAGATTTCCAGGCCGGGGGGCTATTTCCGGGCCATGATAGATCGAGCGATCGACGGAAGGCTGAACCTGGAGCGGAGCCTTTTCGGACTGGCAGACAGCAGGTATGAAAGTTCATGAGAGGAGTAACAGCTGTTACCTGTCCGGCCGGCCCAACAACTGATCGCTTGCGTCCATATGTGCGGCCTGTTGTTGCGTTCGCACATGAACGCTGGCCAAGATGGTTTCCGCAACACAGGCCCAGACATCAAGTCGGCCTTGAGGGTCCAAAGGGATCCCCAGAGTATCCTGTGTCCCGGATCGATCGATCACACCATCTGCTATTATCTTGCAAGTTGTCGTATTACCAACACGTGGTGAAGATCACGTTTCTCCTCTCGAAACAGAGATTCATGCGACTTTCAGGTCGCACTCCGGCGTCAAGACGACGCGGTCTCCCCCAATTTTTCCGCCGCTGCGCTTCTCAGAAAAATCGGTTCCCCCGCTTGCCGCCGCTGGCGGTCGCGTTCCGCGATCCCTGGCCCCTCGCGGCTACGGTGCGGTCTCCTTTCGTCAGAGACAGAAAGGAGAAACTGATATGTCCGATGACTGGTACGTAAGCGTCCGAGGAGCGCCGCCTTCAGCGCGTAGGATGAATCTGTCGTTTTGTGGCTATGGACAGGCATATGGACAGTTTTCGGACAGCGGTGAGCCGGCTTGAAATCATCGACATGGGGCGTCGGCGGCGTTTTACCGCCGAAGCGAAGCTGAAGATGCGTTTTCTGGCCATCGTCGCCAGGTTTCCGCGACGGCGGCGAAGCATGGGGTTTCCCGCTCGCAACTGTATCGCTGGCGTCAGTTGGTGCAGACCGGCAATCTGGGCAGCATTCGGATTGAGGGCTTCGTGCCGGCGTTGATCACGCCGGACGCCCCTGCGCCCGTGCCGGCTGCATCGAAGCCGGTCGCGGGTGGTGGTCGTATGGAGGTGCTGAGCGCGAACGGCCGGCGCGTGATCGTCGACCGTGACGTAGACGTCGCTGTGCTGCTGCGCATCCTGCGCGGGCTGGAGACGTTGCGATGATCCCGATCCCGGCAGGCGTTCGGGTGTGGCTGGCGACGGGCCATACGGATATGCGGTGCGGGTTCCCGTCCTTGGCGCTGCGGGTGCAGGAGGTGCTGAAACATGACCCGCTGGGCGGTCATCTGTTCTGCTTCAGGGGCAAGCGCGGACAACTACCGACATTCTGCATACGTTTCCCGTTATTCGACGATTGCCTATCCTTGGCACCCGCTGTTCGGGAGGAAAGTGCAGGTCTCACCGTTCAGGCGTGGCAAAAGTTTAACCTGCATCTACACGGATGAGCGTCCAGATCTGTGCCGCGAGTTGCCGAATTGGATGTTCGATCAAAGCTATCGCACTACCATGGCGCTAGGGCTGCCTGAGATCAGCATTGCCGGTCTCAACGAATTGGCAGCGGCGCTGGCATCGTTCGGCGCGACTCACGCAATAGGAGCAAAATACCGTCCTTCGAGGAAGAAGGAGAAGGATGATGCGAAGCAGGCGACATCAAAATCGCGACCAACTCGTTCTGCAGTTGGAGCGCCAAAATCTACAGGTTCCGGCGGTCAAGAACGTCAAAGGGTTGGAGGAAGCGCTGGCGGATCTTCTGCTGGAAGCTTTGAACGCGAACAGAATGACGAAGACGGGAGGCGTTGATGAACACGAAGATCACGCCTGACCATCTTGGCCGCGCCGCTGTGGTCTATGTCCGCCAGTCCACAATGACTCAGGTCACCGGCAATCTGGAAAGTCAGCGCCGGCAGTATGATCTGGCTGGAGCTGCCGCAACGACCGGCTTTGCATCGGTGACCGCAATCGATGACGATCTCGGCCGCTCCGGCTCAGGCAGCATGGAACGGCCTGGATTCGAACGGCTTGTGGCACAGGTTTGCTCCGGCGATGTGGGAGCGGTCTATTGCATCGAGGCATCCCGCCTGGCGCGCAATGGCAGGGACTGGCATCATCTGATCGACCTTTGCGCACTTGCCGGTACGCTGGTCATTGATCCGGATGGTGCCTATGACCCGCGGCTCGTCAACGATCGTCTGCTGCTTGGATTGAAAGGCACGATGTCGGAGTATGAGCTTAGCTTGATGCGTCAGCGCGGCATCGCAGCACGCGGTTCCAAGGCTGGACGCGGGGAACTGCGGTTCATGTTGCCGCCGGGCTTGTGCTGGAGCGAAGTGGGCAAGATCGAGATCGACCCGGACGAACATGTGGCTGAGACGATCAGGCTTGTCTTTGCCAAATTCCGGGAGCTGGGAAGTGGACGACAGGTCTTTTTGTGGCTGCGGTGGGCCGATATCAAGATGCCGGTCGTTCTGCGCAATGTGGACGTCTGCAAGCTCGTCTGGAAAGCGCCAGCGTACCACAGCGTCATGCAGATCCTCCACAACCCACTCTATGCAGGCGCCTATGCCTTCGGAAGACGCGCACAGCGAACGCGGATCATCGATGGTCGCGCTCGCAAGGCCACCGGGGTGCGCAAACCCCGGGATGAATGGAGCGTGTTGCTGCGCGACAATCATCAAGGTTACATCAGTTGGCGGGAATACGAGGAGAACCACAAGCTCCTGGCCGAGAACGCGCACATGAAGAAGAACTGCGATCGCAAGTCAGCGCGTGGCGGCCGTGCCCTTTTGACCGGGCTGATGCGATGCGGTCGCTGTGGCCGAATGATGCGCGTCTTCTACGGCAGCGCGAAGGGCAACGCGCATCGCTATCAGTGCCGCGGCGACGATGCACACGTGGGTGTCGGCCTTTGTATCGGCATTAGCGGCGTCAGGGTCGATCGCGCCGTTGCGGTCCAGATTCTGGAAGCGGTGTCTGATCGTGCCGTCGAAGCGGCAATCTTCGCCTCGGATCAAGTCGAGCGGTCCCGAAGAGATGTCATTGCGGCACTCGAGCGGGATCTCGAAGGCTCACGCTACGAAGCGCTGTTGGCCAGTCGCAGGTATGAGCTTGTGGACCCGGCCAAGCGGCATGTTGCACGCGAACTGGAGGCCCGATGGAATGATGCCCTGGAGCGAGTGGGCGTGCTTGAGCGCAAGATCAAGGACCTGTCCGCGCTGTCAGCAGCGCCCCGTCATCGATCGTGGCCGACTCCTGCAGCTTGCCCAGGATCTCCCGACCGTCTGGAATGCGCCCTCCACTGAGACGAGAACAAAGCAGCGGCTCATTCACATCCTGGTTCAGGAGATTATTTGCGATCTCGACGATGCGACCAACGAGGCGGTGCTGTTGATCCATTGGACCGGAGGTCGGCACACAGAGGTGCGTGTGGCGCGCGTCAAGACCGGAAGATATCCTGCTGAGCTCGCACCATCGGCCGTCGAAGCACTGCGCAAACTGGGCGGACATTGGCCAGATCGGGAACTCGCGGTCTCCCTCAATCGGATGCTTTGCAAGACAGGTAATGGCGAGAGCTGGACGGCCGTGCGTGTTCGTGACATGCGCGAGCGTCTGGGAATTCCCGAATATGATGCCACCAAAGTGGAGATACCGATGATCAGCTTGATGAAAGCGGCGGAGAAACTCGGTATTTGCGTGGGATCGGCCAAAAGCCTGGTGCAGAGGAATTCTTCCTGCAACGCAAATCCTTCCTGGCTCGCCGTGGATGGTTCCGGTAGATGCGTTAACCTCGGAAGCCGTCCGGATAGGGGTGCGGGGTGTCGTCGATCGACGCCCCAAGTTTTATGAAGATTATCAATACGATAAAGTCGCCCGGTTGCCCGGAATTTGATGGAGGGATGCATTATGAAGCGCACTGTGGTGATCTGATCAAGGTCGTTTGGCACGATGGCCAGGGAGCCTGCCTGTTCACAAAACGGCTCGAAAGAGGCAGGTTTAAATGGCCTTCGTACTACGTCCATCAACTCGCAGTGCTTGCGGGTTTCAGGCTTATCGTCCTCGCCAATCGCATCGACTGCGCGGACGCATTCTTGCTGGAACTGCATGACGAGCTCGCCGAGGGTTGCGGCAGACAATGCAAAAGCATCGATGCGAAGCTTCAAGGATCTTGTTTCCCATTTGCTTTGTTCTCGACTGCCTACACGCACCTGGAATCCGGGTCTACTAAAGCCTTGGGCCGGGCGCCCCCCGGATTCCGCCATACCTTACTCCCAGCGCCTCCTGAGGAATGCGCGCCACTAACGATCAGTGAGTCTACGGCTTTTGTCTTGATCCCAACGAAGTGTTTCTAATGAAATACAAAATGCCTTGATGGATCGCGCCTGAGGGGTAATGTGATTGAAAGAAACAAGAGGAGCTCAATTATGGATAGTTCCACTCTGCAAGGTGGCGGATCCGGAACTGTAGCCGCGCATGACGCCCGCGAGACACAATTGCTTGATCTACCCGACTCGCTGCTGACGGAAGTAGCGAAACGTTTGACTACAGAAAATCCAGTCGAGACAGCGGAAAATGTCGCAAATTTTAACGAAACTCATGCCTTGACCAGCCTTTCGACTCGAACAGAACCTTTCGAGACGTTTAAATCGCGCCTCAAAATACTCAGCTTTCATGCGAAACTGCTGCCTCACACGGTTAGGCACGCACCAACACTTCCAGACGGGGAACGGCTGACTGAAAACCAACTGGCACGCATGCAAAGCGAAGTTGCATATCGTCCAGTGTTGGGCACCGCGTATACCCATCACGCTGGCCAAGCTCCAGAACGGTTGGCAGGGACCGACTTGGCCCGTAGAATCGAGGGCATCTCTGACGAGGTCTTCGACGTGGCGGAACCCGTAATGTTTAGGGAGATCTCCGCTCATGAGTTGATGCCGAAGATTCGGCCGATCGCCAAATCAATTAAGGAAGCCCATGACGGTGCGCGAGCGGAATTGATGTCTGCGGATAGGCAGAGGGAAGGACGCGGTCGATAATATTTCCCGCGCCGCTACAGTGCCTTAAAGCATGTCGCGCAAAAGTGTGCAGCGGTTTTGCGGCAACGACATGCGTTAAAACAAAGAGCTAAAGCGCGTCGCATGAATCAAGTTTGACGCGACGCGCTTTAGTTGCAAACATTCCAATTGACGGGCTAATGCGTCCGTCGGAATCATACGAAGCTTCCCGGATAATGTCGTGTTCGAATTCTGATGAAAAGTCGGCGACGACGCTCTGTACGCACGATTAAAAACGCGTCCCTAGTGAGGTATCCCATTACGATGGCTGGCGCAGCGGCTGATGGCCCGCTCAAAATGACAAAAGCGCCGAACGGGCAGCTGTTTTAACGATTGAGTGTGGCTGGCAACGGACGACCGTACCCGCTACGCCTGCCATGTAACTCACTCGGAGATGCATGATCAACCGCTTTGCTTTCTTCAACGACGGCATCTTCGGACGATGACGGCGACAACTCCTCTGTTTCTGGCAGACGCGCAAAAAATACTCCTGCGACCGGAATATTCTTCGGCATGCGGACCAATATTTCATTTGAAACCATTTCACGCGACCTTTGCACGTCGCGACCATTTACAAACCCTGCCATGCGGTAAGCGTCGCCCGGGTGGTCAATCGCCGGCGCGGGGAGGTATGTACGGATGAATGAAAGATATTCACCGACTCGCCAGAATTTCAAAATGGGTGCAAGGTCGTGGTCTATCCCAGCCCTCACCGTTACTGCGGTGATCTTTGGCGTGATGGCAGTTGTATGCTGGCAGGACAACGAAACCAATTGGGCAATCCTTACCCAGCTGCGAGCGATCAATATCGACAGCGCCTCGTTGCAGCGGGATGTCCTCCGCGCCCGTACCGGTATGGTTACGACCTACCGGCCCATCCTTTCCAGGTTAGGAAATTTGCGAAGAAATCTGGAAAATCTTAAGCTGCGGTTTCAACAATCTCCCCTTTTGAGCGGCGACGATTTCTCTCAAATGCTGAACCAGCTGAAGGTGTCCGTGGACACGACCGATGCTGCCGTCGCAACCTTTGGCGCGCAGAACGTCCTCCTGCAGGATTCGCTGGCCAGCTTCACCCGCGCGCTCAGCATTCTTCCAGGACCGTCGTCTACGGATCAAAGGGGCCAATTCCTGAAACTGGATAACCTGATGCTGCAGTATATACGTCAGCCAAGCCCAGCTCTTTCGGGGGCGATTAGCCTTGAACTTGACAGGATCCAAAACACCCGCGGTGCAGATGAAGCCACGTTGCGCATACTTTCGCGCGAGGGGCCAATTATTCTGTCGCTCTTGCCCCGGGTAAACGATGCGGTAAACGTGATTCAGATCTCCGATGCCACTGAAATCGCCGAAAGATTGCAGCGCAGATGTCTGGAGGCGTACAGCTTGGAAAGCGTGAGGGAGCAGCGTGCACGAACCTTCCTGGGTTTTGTTGCGGTTTGCCTCTGCATCTACATCATTTCACTGGTCTACCGGCTACGCCGCAAGACTGACTGGCTAGCGAGGCGGCTGGACCACGAGGAATTGATCAAGGAGATCGGCGTTTGTTTCGAAGCTGACGGAGTCTCGGCGCCATCGCTTGAGTCCTCGGCGCAAGTTGCGCTTGAAATTATCCAGCGCTTCTTTAATGCCGATGCATGCGCGCTGGCACTGGTGGACCACGGCGACAGGTGGGCTGTTGAAACTTTCGCCGCGACGCTTCCTTTGCCGGTATGGGAGGACCGGACGCTACGCGAAATGGTCTCGCTTGCCAAGTCGAATGAACGGGCGTCGGTGTTTCGCGTCATGCCGACGCGCAAGACTGGCTGTTTTTCGCGGGAAATTCCGGGCCTCTCGATACTTCTGGCACATAAATCCACGGATCAGTTGATAGCAATTTGCTCCCTGGGCTACCAAAGCTATCATCTGCGAGCGAGTGCTGGTGAAATTCAGCTCCTCGAACTCGCTACGGCCTGTCTATGTCATCACATCGATGTGCGGCGCAAGCAAACCGAATGTGGTATTCTTGGGAGACGCCTGGAGCATGCGGAACGCCTTCAGGCAGTCGGGACACTCGCCGGTGGAATAGCGCACGAATTCAACAACATCCTGGGCGCGATCATCGGGCACGCCGAAATGGCGCAAAATTCATTGCGTCGATCTTCGGTCGCGCGAAAATACATCGAGCATATAATCTCTTCGGGCGACCGGGCCAGGCTCATCATCGACCAGATTCTGACGTTGAGCCGAAAGCGGGAACGCGTGATCACGCCGTTCAGTGTCTCGGAACTCGTGACGGAAATCGCGCCATTGTTACGCGTTGCGTTGCCACGCAACATCGACCTCAATTTCCGGTTTGACGACAAACGGACCGTGGTCGAGGGAAGTCCTCTTGAGCTTCAGCAGATGTTGATGAATCTATGCAAGAACGCGTCACAAGCCATTAATACTGACGGTCGGATCGACATCGTCGTTGACCGGATTGTATCCGGACCGAAAGCACTGGCGCATGGTATCATGCCAGCCGGTGATTATGTTCTTCTATGTGTCAGTGATACCGGTGAAGGCATTTCCGAGGCTGTCCTGCCTCACATTTTCGAACCGTTCTTCACCACGCGCGCTCGTTGCGGTGGTACTGGCTTGGGGCTCGCCGCCGTCCACGGGCAAGTCAGCGGTTTTGCAGGATACATTGATGTTGCTTCAGCCGTTGGCGAGGGGACGCGTTTTGACATCTATCTGCCGCCATCCTCTAGGGAACCCGTCAGTCCCGACACATTTTTCGGCCGCTATGAAACGCCGCGCGGGAGGGGCGAGACAGTAGCACTCGTTGAGCCTGATCTCGTCTTGCGGGAGGTTTACGAGGACAATATCGCAGCTCTGGGCTATGAGCCTGCTGGTTTTAGAACATTTGGTCAGTTTCAAGACTGGATTTCGAAAGGCAAACAAGCCGATCTGATTCTGATCGACTACTCGTCCCTTCCCAGAAATCAGGCTGCGATTGCCCTGCAGCCGGCTTTCAAGACCGCCGTCATCGTCATTGGAGAAAGTGGCCTGAACATGTCTTCCCTGGGGGACGACATGTTGAGCGCCCTGTTTCTGCCGAAGCCCTTATCTTCCAGAACCATGGCGTATGCAATTAGTCTCAAGATCAGGACACAGGGTGCTATCCGGTGATTTCCCGCACCGGAGAGCTGTGTCTCCAAAGGGCGGGCTCTCAATGCCTATTGTGAGCCGGCCGCGCGCTTCATATGACATCGAAAATAAAAAATCGAAAATCCTAGTGTAACCGAACTGCCGATAATCGTGAGCATCAAACTGCGGCATCTTTTCCAACGAAGAGGGCCCGCTTTGGTGACGATTTGAGGAGACTGGAATGCTCAGGGAAACGGTACCGCTTTCGATCGTCATGCTGGTCTGGGTGTGCCCGCCGAGCGACGCGGCGCCGCTCTCTTTTGACGAGTTCAATCGTTTCGCTCGCGAATGCGCCCCCTCCGTTGCACCATCTACGCTCGCGGCGATCGCAAGGGTCGAGAGCCGCCTTGATCCGCTCACTGTACATGACAATACCACGCGCGAAACGCTTCGCTGGAACAACCACGCACAGGCAGCACAGGCCGTGATGGAGCGCCTCAAGGCCCGGCACTCGCTCGATGTCGGTCTCATGCAGATCAATTCTGGGAATTTCTCCGGTCTGAGCCTGTCAGCCGCCCTTGCCCTTGACGAATGTACCTCATTGTCCGTCGCGGCAAAACTGCTTGGTCGCAGTTATGCAGGGGGCGAAACGCCCAGTATGAAGCAACTGGCGCTTCGCAAGGCAATCTCGGCCTACAACACCGGTGACTTCACGCACGGCTTTACGAACGGCTACGTCCGAAAGGTCGAACTCGCCGCTCAACAACTCGTCCCGCCGATCACCGGGCGAACAACGGATGATCGCGATAAGCCGCGATCCGAAGAAACATGGGATGTTTGGGGCTCATACAAACGTCTTTCTCCCGAGGGCAAGTCTGGCGGCGCGTCCGGTGCGCCAACTGTGCCTGACCGGGACACTCGCAGGATCGAAGACGACGATCGACTGCCGTTTGACTTGGATCAAGGAGGTCAGCAATGAGGCAATGCATATATAGATGTCGGCCAAACCTGAATCGGGTCGCGCTCTCGAACGCCGTGATTCGCGCCGTATCCGGTTCTGCATCTAGCATGGGAGGGGCAATGTGGTGGAGCATTTTTTCCTCAAGCCCGGCCGGCTGATGAATGAGCGTCTCGAAGAAGCGACCCTTTACCTGGCAGCGACACGACCCGCTTTGTTTCTCGGGGTGCCGCTGACTCTGGCGGGGATATTCATGATGTTGGGCGGTTTCGTCATCGTTGTCGTCCAGAACCCGCTCTACGAAGTGATTATCATACCCTTATGGTTCTCAGCACGACTTGTCGTGGAGCGAGATTACAACGCGGCAAGCGTCGTCCTGCTATTTTTGCAGACGGCCGGAAGGAATGTCGATGGTCTGGTTTGGGGTGGCGCAAGCGTCAGTCCGAATCCAATCAGGGTTCCCGCAAGAGGCAGAGGAATGGCGTAATGCTCGGCACAAGTGGCACGACCGAAAGATCCGGTGAAGTCTATCTACCCTACGTCGGACACCTCAGCGACCATATCGTCCTTCTCGAAGACGGCTCGATCATGACCATGGCACATATCAGCGGCGTGGCGTTCGAACTCGAGGATGCCGAAATGCGCAATGCGCGTTGTCGTGCATTCAACACGCTCCTGCGCAATATCGCCGATGATCATGTGTCGCTATATGCTCACCTAGTGCGTCACGACGATGTGTCGCCAGCACCGGCGCGACATTTTCGCAGCGCTTTTTCTGCCAGCCTGAGCGGAGCCTTCGAACAGCGGGTCCTGTGCGGCCAGCTTCTTCGCAACGACCACTTCCTCACGCTAATGGTCTTTCCGCGGACAGCGCTCGGGAAGGTGAAGAGGAAGTTCGCCAAACTCTACATGAAGAAGGAAAATGAACTCGCAGGCCAGATCAGGCACCTGGAAGACCTTTGGCATGTCGTTGCCGGTGCTCTTGAAGAATACGGCCTGCGACGCCTCGGCGTTCGCGAGAAGCAGGATGTACTTTTCACGGAGGTTGGAGAGGCGCTGCGGCTCGTCATGACCGGTCGATTTGCACCGGTACCGGTCGTCAGCGGCTCACTGGGCGCCTCGATCTATACCGACCGTGTCATTTGCGGGAAGCGGGGGATCGAGATCCGGACGCCTAAAGAAAGTTACGTCGGATCGATCTACTCGTTTCGAGAATACCCCGCGCGAACGCGACCGGGTATGCTCAACACCTTGCTGTCCCTCGATTTTCCGATTGTTCTGACGCAGAGCTTTTCATTCCTGACCCGCGCGCAAGCGCATGCGAAGCTCAGCCTCAAGTCGCGCCAGATGCTAAGTTCCGGCGACAAGGCCGTTACCCAGATTAGCGAACTGGCCGAAGCGGAGGATGCATTGGCCAGCAACCAATTTGTTATGGGATCACACCATTTGAGCCTCTGCATATATGCGAAGGATCTTGAGAGCCTCGCCGACAAAGGAGCCCGGGCCCGGACGCGACTTGCGGATGCGGGAGCCGTCGTTGTCCAGGAGGGCATAGGCATGGAGGCGGCCTACTGGTCGCAGTTGCCGGGCAACTGCAGATGGCGCACACGCCCGGGAGCCATCAACTCGCGCAATTTCGCCGGCCTGGTCTCATTCGAAAACTATCCCGAAGGTGCCCGCTCTGGACATTGGGGCGATGCGATCGCGCGCTTCCGCACCAACGGTGGAACTCCATTCGATTACATTCCCCATGAGCACGATGTCGGCATGACGGCGATATTCGGTCCGATCGGCAGGGGAAAGACGACGCTTATGACATTCATACTCGCCATGCTCGAGCAGAGCATGCTCGAGCGTGAGGGTGCGGTCGTCTTCTTCGATAAGGATCGTGGCGGTGAACTGCTCGTTCGCGCCACCGGAGGAACGTATCTCGCGCTTCGCAGAGGTGTGCCCAGTGGACTGGCCCCGTTGCGCGGCCTGGAAAATACAGCAGCCTCACGTGACTTTCTGCGGGAATGGCTTGTCGCGCTCATAGAGAGCGATGGGCGGGGCGGAATATCCCCCGAGGAGAACCGGCGGCTGGTGCGGGGTATCCATAGACAGCTGTCGTTCGATCCCCCTATGCGCTCGATCGCGGGGCTGCGCGAATTTCTGTTGCACGGGCCTGCCGAAGGGGCCGGAGCAAGACTGCAGCGCTGGTGCCGCGGCAATGCGCTGGGCTGGGCATTCGACGGCGAGCTTGACGACGTTAGGCTGGACCCTTCGATTACCGGTTTCGACATGACGCATCTGCTCGAATACGAGGAAGTATGCGCTCCCGCGGCAGCATATCTCCTGCACCGTATTGGAGCGCTGCTCGACGGGCGCCGGTTCGTGATGAGTTGCGACGAGTTTCGCGCCTATTTGCTGAATCCCAAGTTTTCAGCCGTCATCGACAAGTTCCTGCTGACCGTACGCAAAAACAACGGGATGCTGATACTCGCGACACAGCAACCCGAACATGTTCTGGAATCGCAACTGGGCGCAAGCCTGGTTGCCCAGTGCATGACGAAGATCTTTTATCCGTCGCCTACGGCAAATCGGTCGGCCTACATCGATGGACTGAAATGCACCGAAAAGGAATTCCAGGCGATCCGCGAAGAGATGGCTGTGGGCAATCGAAAATTTCTGCTCAAACGGGAGAGCGGAAGTGTCATCTGCGAATTTGATCTGCGCGAAATGCGAGAATATATCGCCGTACTTTCGGGACGTGCGAACACAGTGCGCTTTGCAGATCAACTGCGCGAGGCACGGGGAGAAGACCCCTCTGCCTGGCTGAGCGAATTCATGAACCGTTACCACGAGGCAAAAGACTGATCAAAGGTGGGAAACCATGAAGATGTCGAGACTAGTTACTGCGGCTGTTGCCGGTAGCCTTCTTTCTGTCGTACCTGCCAGGGCGCAGATGGTTGTCAGTGACCCGGTGGCAGATGCCGAAACACTGGCGACGGCGCTCGCAACGGCAGATAATCTCGCCCAGACCATTGCGATGGTGACGATGCTGACGTCGGCCTATGGCGTGACCGGCTTGCTGACCTTACTCAACCAGAAAAACCAGTATCCCGCCACGAGGGACCTGGATACCGAAATGTTCTCGGCGCAACGGCCCGCGTCGACCACGGCGCGTGCGATCGCCGGCGACGCCGACCGTACCGTGACAGGTAGTGACGCTGAAGCGGACCTGTTGCGGTCGCAGATCACCGGTGCTGCAAACAGCACGGGAATTGCAGCCGACAACCTGGAAGCGATGGACAAACGACTGAAGGCGAATGCGGAAACTTCAGCACAGCTTTCCCGCTCCCGCAATATAATGCAGGCAACTGTCACCAATGGGCTGCTCCTGAAGCAGATCCACGATGCAGCGATTCAAAATGTCCAGGCGACCAGCTTGCTGACCATGACCACTGCGCAGGCGGGCCTTCATGCGGCGGAAGAAGCGGCCGAACAACGCAAGGAGCACCAGAAGACCGCGGCCATCTTCGGGGCGCTGCCATGAGGACGCGCAACCTGTCAGTGTCGCCGATTCGCGCGCCGGGGACGCCAACAGTCCTGCCCGATACTCCGTGACAAGACAGTCGAGATCAGGTGCAAGCGATGAATTTCACCATTCCGGCGCCGTTTACGGCCATCCATACGATCTTCGATCTGGCCTTCAAGACACGTCTTGATACAGTGCTGGAGGCGATCCAGGAGAAAGTGAGCGCTCCGCTGATCGCTTGTGTTACCCTCTGGATTATCGTCCAGGGTGTTCTTGTGATGCGTGGTGAGGTCGACGTACGCGGTGGTATCACACGGGTGATCATGGTCAGTGTCGTCGTTGCCCTTGTCGTCGGGCAGGCCAACTACCACGATTATGTGGTTTCCGTGTTTGAAGAGACAATCCCGGATTTCATACAGCAGTTTAGTGGCAGCGGCCTTCCACTGCAGACGATCCCCACGCAACTGGACTCGATGTTCGCGCTCAGCCAGGCCGCATTCCAGAAAATCGCGTCCGAAATCGGACCTATGAACGACCAGGACATTCTTGCCTTTCAGGGGGCTCAGTGGGTCTTTTACGGCACGCTCTGGTCTGCCTTCGGAATCTATGATGCCGTCGGCATTCTCACGGAGGTGCTTCTGACGATTGGTCCGCTAGTCCTCGTGGGATACATCTTTGATCGCACTCGCGATATCGCGGCCAAGTGGATCGGACAACTCATCACCTACGGTTTCCTGCTGCTGCTGCTCAACATTGTGGCGACGATAGTCATTCTGACCGAGGCGACTGCACTCGCCCTTATACTCGGTGTGATCACGCTTGCCGGTACGACCGCGGCTAAGATCATTGGTCTTTATGAACTCGACATGTTCTTTCTCACCGGGGACGCACTCATCGTCGCCCTGCCGGCGATCGCCGGCAATATCGGTGGCAGCTACTGGAGCGGTGTAACCCAATCTGCCAACAGCCTGTACCGCCGCTTTGCACAGGTTGAACGACGCTAGGGTGAAACATTGCGCCAATGGAGGACCCAATGAAATATTGCTTGCTGTGCTTGGCTATCGTTTTGACCGGTTGCCAGACGAATGACAAACCGGCGAGTTGTAAAGGACCTATTTTCCCGCTGAATGTGGGACGATGGCAACCTGCGCCGTCAGATCTTCACCCGGGTATGGCGGATGGACAGCATGAAAGGGTCTGACTATGCGCTGCTGGTAGGGCGGGAAAAGCTGGCCGAGCACTACAAGGAAGTGGAGGCTTTTCAAACCGCACGTGCGAAATCGGCGCGACGTCTCTCCAGAGTGGCTGCGGTTGTCGCAGCCGTCGCAACCTTGGGCAATGTCGCTCAAGCGTTCACGATTGCCACAATGGTACCGCTGACAAGGCTTGTGCCGGTGTATCTGTGGATCCGGCCGGACGGCACAGTGGACAGCGAGGTATCCGTCTCGCGCTTGCCTGCCACCCAGGAAAAAGCCGTCGTCAACGCCTCATTGTGGGAGTATGTCCGGATGCGCGAGAGTTACACCGCTGATACTGCCCAGTACGCCTATGATCTGGTCTCGAACTTCAGCGCCCCGGCGGTGCGCCAGGATTACCAGCAGTTCTTCAATTATCCCAATCCAGGTTCACCTCAGGTCGTCGTCGGAAAACGCGGCAGGCTGGAGGTTGAGCACATTGCTTCGAACGATGTAGCGCCGGGTGTGCAGGAAATTCGCTACAAACGGACCCTCGTCATCGACAGCAAAATGCCGGTGGTGAGTACGTGGACCGCAACAATTCACTACGAAAAGGTGAACAGCCTGCCCGGCAGATTAAGGCTTACCAATCCGGGAGGTTTGGTCATCACATCATACCAGACATCCGAAGATACCGTTTCCAACGCGGGCGCCGGCGAACCATGAAAAAAAAAGAGCTTCTCACCTTGGCATGTCTGCTGTTTGCCGCGACCGGCGTGATGGCCGAAGAAACGCCAACGCCAGGCAGACTGGACCCGCGTATGCGCTATCTGGCCTACAATCCCGATCAGGTGGTACACCTGTCGACGGCGGTTGGAGCCACTCTGGTTGTTTCGTTCGCAGCCAACGAAACGGTGACGGCAGTGGCCGTTTCCAACAGCAAGACTCTCGCGGCACTTCCACGCGGAAACTATCTGTTCTTCAAAGCCAGTCAGGTTCTGCCGCCCGAGCCGGTGGTGGTGCTGACCGCAAGCGATGCCGGGATGCGGCGCTATGTCTTCAGCATCTCTTCCAGTACGCTGGCACATCTCGATAAGGAACAGCCTGATCTCTACTACAGCGTACAATTCGCCTATCCTGCCGATGAAGCGGCGGCCCGCCGAAAGGAGGCGCAGGACAAGGCAGCCGCAGACCGCTTGCGTGGGGAAGCGCAGTATCAACGCAGGGCGGCAGATTTGCTGGATCAGCCCGCCACAACAGGGGCCACCGGAGACAGGAACTGGCACTACGTGGCCCAGGGTGATCGTTCGCTGTTGCCGCTCGAAGTATTCGATAACGGATTTACAACTGTATTCCGCTTTCCCGGCAATGTTCGCATACCCTCCATCTACACGATTGATCCTGACGGCAAGGAAGCGGTTGCGAACTATTCAGTCAAGGGGAGCTATGTCGAGATTTCTTCAGTTTCTAGTGGTTGGCGGCTGAGAGATGGTAACACCGTTTTGTGTGTCTGGAATACTGCCTACGATCCTGTTGGCCGAAGGCCGGATACGGGTACGGTCAGGCCGGATGTGAAGCGCGTGCTGATGGAGGAGAGAGGGTGATCGGGGATGATCAGCAACCGTCCCACGATATCGATGCCGGCGGATCCCTTGTCTCCGGCACACATCACCAGCGACTTTCGGGACCCCGCAAGCTGATCGTTGCAGGTCTTGTTCTTGTGCTTTCACTTGGTCTCATCTGGCTCGGCGGGCGACAGAAGAAGGCGGATGCAAACCCGCCACCGTCTCCCATGATCTCCACGAACACGCAGCCGTTTCATCCGGCACCAATCGAGATTTCACCCGATGCCCCGCCGGCCGAGAGAGCCGTCCAGTTGCCTGCTCCGGAACCAGCACGCAGTGAGCCGCAGCCGGCGGAAACACCGATCTTCGCGTATACCGGTGGCGATGACCGCCCCGGTCATGGCGCCACCGGCCGGCAAGATGACAAGGACGAAGAGCGGACGCCGCCGAACGGTGAGGTGTCTGCAGGAAGCGATGTTTCGATACGCATGAAGCCCACCGAACTCCAGCCCAGCAAGGCAACGCTGTTGCCCCACCCGGATTTCATGATAACCCAGGGAACGATCATCCCGTGCATCCTGCAAACGGCAATCGACACGAATTTGGCTGGCTATGTAAAATGCGTATTGCCCAGGGATGTTCGCGGCACGACCAACAATGTTGTGCTACTTGATCGTGGTACCACAGTCGTCGGCGAAATCCAGCGTGGTCTGCAACAAGGAGATGCGCGGGTATTTGTTCTTTGGGACCGCGCGGAGACGCCCAATCATGCCATGATTTCGCTTTCATCGCCCGGCACGGATGAACTCGGCCGCTCGGGATTGCCGGGCACCGTCGATAACCACTTCTGGCAGCGCTTTGGCGGCGCCATGCTCCTTAGTGTCGTTCAAGGGGCATTCCAGGCAGCGAGCACCTATGCCGGCAGCTCGGACGGCGGAACGAGCTTCAACAGTATCCAGAACAACGGTGAACAAACGGCGGATACTGCTCTCAAGGCAACCATCAACATACCGCCGACCCTGAGGAAAAATCAGGGCGATACGGTCTCGATTTTCGTGGCTCGTGACCTTGATTTCTCCGACATTTACCAGCTTCGCGTGACGGGTGGCGCGACCCGATACCGGCAGCACCGCCGCTGACAAAGCCAACTTTTTCGCTCACAGAACGGGATGTGATACAATGGAGGTCAATACGCAGCTGCGATTTCTTCTCAATCCGGTTTTGGAATGGCTCGACGACCCGAGGACCGAAGAGGTTGCGATAAATCGACCTGGCGAGGCATTTCTGCGCCAGGGCGGCATCTTCACCAAAATGTCCCTGCCTCTGTCATACAACGATCTCGAAGATATCGCCATTCTGGCAGGCGCATTGAGAAAGCAGGATGTCGGACCACGAAATCCCCTTTGCGCCACTGAACTTCCGGGTGGTGAGCGGCTGCAAATTTGCCTGCCGCCCGCTGTCCTGGCGGGCACTGTGAGCTTGACGATTCGACGGCCAGCTTCCCATGTTTCCGGTCTCAACGGGGTTACGGACCGTTACGATGTTTCAAGATGGAACCAGTGGGAGAGGCGAAAAAGGCGCCGGGATCAACAGGATGAAACTATCCTCAGGCACTACGACAGCGGCGATCTGGAGGCATTTCTGCATGCATGCGTCGTGGGTCGGTTGACGATGCTGCTTTGCGGCCCAACCGGGAGCGGCAAGACGACGATGAGCAAGACTCTGATCAGTGCAATCCCGCCGCAGGAACGGCTGATCACAATCGAGGATACCCTCGAACTCGTCATTCCACATGAGAACCACGTCCGGCTGCTCTATGCAAAAAATGCGGGCGGACCGGACGCTGTAACCGCCGAGCACCTGCTGCAGGCCAGTCTGCGCATGCGGCCGGACCGGATTCTTCTCGGAGAGATGCGTGACGACGCGGCATGGGCCTATCTGAGTGAAGTCGTCTCAGGGCATCCGGGATCGATTTCCACCATACACGGCGCCAATCCTGTTCAGGGGTTCAAGAAACTGTTTTCACTGGTGAAAAGCAGCTCGCAGGGCGCTGGCTTGGAAGATAGAACACTGATCGACATGCTTTCGAGCGCGATTGATGTCATCATACCCTTTCGAGCCTACGGCGACATTTACGAGGTGGAAGAAATCTGGCTCGCCGCTGATGCGCGCCGTCGGGGAGAGGCGATTGGCGATCTTCTGGATCAGCACTAGATGTTGCTCAACTTTCAAGCAGGCGAGATATGTATCGGGTTATGTTTGTAACAAATCATTTTTATGCACGCTCAGCCTCAGCCGCTGGGATCCTGGAATGAAAGGTGAACGGTTGAAACACGTTCTTGTCATTGATGACGACCCCGCGATGCGGCATCTTATCGTCGAATGTCTCACGGTTCATGCCTTGAAGGTGACTGCCGTAGCCGACAGCCAGCAGTTTAACCGCGTCCTCTCATCCGAGACCGTCGATGTTGTGGTCGTTGATCTCAATCTGGGACGTGAGGATGGGCTTGAAATCGTCCGCACGCTAGCAACAAAATCAGACGTTCCGATCATAATCATCAGCGGAGATCGCCTGGAAGAAGCGGACAAGGTCTTGGCTCTCGAACTCGGAGCCACCGATTTTATCGCAAAACCCTTCGGAACGCGGGAGTTTCTGGCACGGATCCGCGTTGCCTTGCGTGTGCGTCCGACCGTCGCGCGCACCAAGGATCGGCGCACATTCTATTTCGACGGCTGGACACTTAATCTCAGACAACGCCGTTTGACTTCGGAAGGCGGCGCCGAGGTCAAGCTCACTGCAGGTGAGTTCAACCTTCTGGTCGCATTCCTCGAGAAACCGCGCGATGTGTTATCCCGCGAGCAGCTTCTGATTGCGAGCCGGGTGCGCGAAGAGGAGGTATATGACCGAAGCATCGACGTCCTCATCCTGAGGCTTCGCCGCAAGCTCGAGCAAGATGCGGCGAACCCTCGGCTGATCAAGACTGCAAGAGGTGCCGGCTACTTCTTCGATATTGATGTGAATGTTTCCTACGGAGGAGTGATGGCTGCCTGATCTGGCGTAGCAGCCATCCGGCGGTTCGATCCCGAACCAATTTTTCCCGCGTCCGGCAGGTGCTCGAATTGTTCGGGCATCTCACGTCCTCCGGCCGCGTCCCGGTGCCTTCGCCGCGTCAAAGAATGAAGCAAGCGCGGCGGTGGCGAGTTTAAGGCCAAACGCGCGCGAAGTCTCCAGTCCGGATGGATCGAAGTGATCGCGTGCGATTTTCAGCGCCGATACGGGGAGCATGCGGGATGTCTGAACAATGACGCGTTTTTCGGAAGTTTCCTGAGGGATTGGATAGCTTTGGGAAGCCTTGCGAAACGATCCGTCCATCAGCATGGTTTCGAAATCGTCGAGCGCACGACGCAGTATCATCTGCAGAGACTTGGAAGCGCTGTATTGCAGGATCAGACTGTCATATATTTCTGATACTCCAGGCGCGGGCGGCCGCGCTGAAAGAAAAACCTGGACCTTTTCCGGCGCCGTGCTCGAATTGAGCGCATCCACAGTTCTGATCGATTGCGATTCGGGGCCGGAACGCTTGGCAAGAGCAGATGTCGTTCGTCGCTCTTCATGGCCGGCTCTTTGGGGCAACCGTGGCGCGGCTGCATCCCGGGAGAAATGTTGCAGGTCCGGATGAATAATCCCGGGTCGAGCTGCAGCAAGCCGCTTCGCTTCGTCGACGGACAGGGCCGGTTTGCGGATACCCATCTTCAACCCTCCAGGGCGTCGCCAATCAATTTTGAGATGACCACGAGTTCCTCCATCGCAATCCTGATATTCCGCTCAAGCAGACGCATCGTTGAATCAGCTCTCATGTTCAACAATGTGAGATGCAACATGCCGCGTTCCTTCATTGCGGCAAAGGCATCCCTCTCGTGCATGGGAGCCTGCACAACCGGGAGGCTCGCGAGCATGTCCGACATCGCGCGCTGCGATGTGGTCAATCGGCCGACCGGAACACGTTGTCGCAATACGGTTGTGGGAACTGCGAGGTTCTCGCTCAGCAACAGCTCGATAACGTAGCGGTAGGTCGACAATGCCTCGTCAATATCGAGCGGGGTCAACATTGTAGGGATCAGAAGCATGTTTGAGCTGGCAATGATGGTGTTGTTGAGTTCGCTCGATCCTCCATGCGTATCTGCCAACGCATAATCAAATCCCTGAAGCTCGGCGTCCTCATAGGCTGCCTCGAGAAGGGCCATCTCCTCGGCGGCGTAAACCTCGCAGCAAGGGTCCCAGGTCCCGCTGCGTATTGCATTTTCCTTCCACCTCGGCAGCGGCCGGTTCTCGTCGGCATCGAAGAGAGCCACCCGTTTGCCGTCGTTTGCAAGGGCAGCGCAAACACCCATGAGCGCAGTCGTTTTGCCTGCACCTCCTTTGAAGGAGCAAAATGTCAGAAGTTTCATTTTTTGTCCTGCCTGTGGTGTGACACTGAAATGGCGTCTGCCTGTTCGTATATTCCCGTGTTTCTTCGAGTATTCATGAGGGCATCTATTAATCGAATTTTATATTTCATTCCTGTTATATTGATCGCGAATGTAGCAATAGACGGCCGTTCCAGAAGTGTAATAGGCCTCGATCCGACAACGGTCAGCATGAATCGCACGCTTATGTCCGTGAGGCCAATACGGCGGTAGCTCGCCTCGTGCTGACGAGGACGGTACGCGCAATGTAAAGGGAGATTCCGGTCCTCCTCGCTCACTAGCCGCGAGCGCAAACGGCCAAGAGACGCCCGGCGCGGCCCGCTCCAGGCGGCTTGAACGACAAATCGTGCACGGCCCCATCCATCTCCATCCCTGCATGATCGATCGATGTTCAAGGAGATAGTAGGGACACCTCGATCCCAACTGGCATTTCAAGATGGCCAAGTGCATGTCCGCGGCAGACGTCCCAGAAACATTGGCTTGTGGCCTGGAGCGTGTGTCGACCAATATTCAGACCGCAACGCCCAAATTTTTCGACAGAACGAACTGAGGAGGGAGAACGGCGATTTCCCCACGACCATGTAGCACTTGTTCTAACTTGAACGGGAAAATCCCGGCAAGCGCGAGAGGTGAGCCGCTGCGTTTGCAAACTTTGCAACGGGGGGCACAATGCGACCACGCGAGATCCGCCATTCCTGGCAGTGCAGGCAAATCCCTTTGAAGGCTCGATCCTCGACCGCGGAGGTCGAATGCGACTGACGAGATCGATGAATGGGCGGGGGAGCGCGGGTCTAAGAGCTGACCGAAAAAGAGTTGAGTGAAATCAGCCAGTTGTGATTCTGTTTGTTTGCTTAGGACGAACGGAGACCACAATGGGCTGGACTGATTTCACCCGTCGGCAATATGCCCGACGCGCAGTGCGGTATGCAAGCGATCTGACGGACCGGGAATGGGGATTGATCTCGCCTTGCCTGCCTGGACCGAGGCGGTTGGGCAGACCGCGCAGCACCGATCTTCGCGAGGTCGTGAATGCGCTGCTTTACATCGCCACGACGGGGTGCCAGTGGCGGATGATGCCCAGGGATGTTCCGCCTGCAGTCCTATTTCTACAATGGCGAGCGACAGGGTTATGGGGCCGGATCAACCATCATCTTGTGATGGAGGCGCGTGACTTGGAAGGTCGGGAGGCCTCGCCGT
>NZ_LOKU01000048.1:0-24617 GCF_002211295.1 Rhizobium sp. N122
CGGACATGATCTCTATGCGAGCCATGAAACCTCTTCGTTCTGGTATTAATGTCAGCACTAATGCTGGTTCTAATGCCAGAACATCGCCTGATTTGGCCGATCAGCAAAAACAGCTCACCGTACGCTCACTTTCGAAATGCGGTTATCGCAGGGGATAAGCGCAGACCGGAAAGGAGGGATGCACCTGACAAGGCCGAAACGGACGTGGAGGACATGCCGGCGACCGAATTTTGATCGGGGAGGAGCCGCAGCGCGGCGGGGAAAATTCTGTTGCCGGCAGGTTGCGTCCCAACGAACGGGCTGCACCATCCCCGATGAGAGATGACGGCATGTCGAAAGGAAGAGGCTCATCTGGTCGTTCTCGCCATCATCGCGATGGTCTCGTCGGCATCTCATCGAAAGGCGTCTCTCGCCGCCCTCCGGATGGTCGAGCCCGTCGCAGGATTGATTACGATCCTGAGCACCTGATGTAGCTGACACGGGAGGCACTTACCGTGATACTGGTTTCCCGTGTGATATCCTTGATGATCGGCGCAAGTGAGCCGAGTTCGTCATCGGTGAGTGCAATCAGCTGCGGATTGTCGATGTCGACGCCGGTATAGTCCGCCGTCAAAGCGCTGCACCAATCGTCGCCGTTGATGCGGTATTCGTGCGTGTCGAAATCGATGTCGAGCTCATCCAGCAGGATGATGGTGAAGCGCCGGAAGATCTCGGTCTCACCTTCCAACCGGTACGCGGCATATTCGTCGTCGCCGGCAAAAACGCTCCACTCCAATGCCATGATGGTCCGGATACGACCGGCAGCCGCCTCATGCCCTTCGAGCAGTCGCTCATGGAGCTTTCGCGAAACTTCGGTATCGCAGCCGAAGCGGTTTGCCAGGACGACGAGCCGGAAACCGGAAAGCTTGGTGTAGAGCGCAAGGTTCTGGTCAGGTGTCATTGTGTGATCTCCTTCATCTTGATGACGGAGATCGGTCACTCTGTTGCAAAGAGGGGTCAAGGACCGCGGAACGCGGCTTGCAAGCGGGGGGAACCAATTTTTTCGGGAAGCGAAGTGCAACGCAGCGGCGGAAAAATTGGGGAGACCGCGCCGTCTTTGACGCCGGATTTGCTGGAGTAAACTGGAACGTCAGAGAGAGAAGAGACCCACGGTCCCGCAGGGGGCGTGACCGTATCCGGCGCGAGCCGGCAGGAGTGTCGAGGGATGAAATCCCTGACAACCGGGAGGCCGGTCGATCCGGCCGACAGGCTCATATTCCAGCAGAATGAGAGCCGCCTCAGAAAGGCGGCTCGGCGTCGATGATGCCGTCCTGTTCGGCAAGCGCCGCGGCCAGATCGGCCTGGGCGAGTTGAAGCTCCGCTTCGACCTGGCGCCGCTCGACGGCGTCGCAGGCGTTCCTCAACTCGGCGCGCAGCTCCTCGATGTGCTGTTCGATGGTCATCGTCTCATCTCCTTGAGTTCGTGAAAGACGAGACGGCGGGGCGGGAAGAGATGGCGGGGTCAAGGAGCGCGGAAGCGACCGGCGGAGCCGGCGAGTGGGAGAGCCGATTTTGTTGGAGTGGAGGGAACCGGAGCGGAGGCAAAATTGGGGGCAACCGCTCGTCCTCGAGGCCGGCATTTCTTCCCGGCACGATAGCGTCATCTGAGCAGACAAATTCCGGTTCCGTATCGCACCGAAAAAGCCGGCGGAAGGCTCGATGCCTGCCGCCGGCTTATCTTTGACGCCGGTTGGCCCCGCCTCGGCGGCGGGACTTGTCCGGATCTCAGTCCCGGTTTGGCCGGGACCAGATCAGCTGGTAGCCATCCTCGCCCTCGACCTCGGTGAGCGTCGCGTAGATCGGAGCGGGGAAGCTCGGATCGTCGAGCTTGACCGAGAGGTAGTCGCGGTCCTGCTCGGAGCGCTTCTGCCAGGCCGCACCCAGCTCGACATTGCCGGCGTAGATGCGGAAGTGCGGGCCCTTGTCGGAGGGGTTTTCGACGCGGGCGATGCGGGCCTTGACGTTGAGGGCGAGCGTGCGGATCGAGCCATTGAAGCCGGTTTCGGAGGTGGTGAAGGTGCCGATGGTTGCCATTGTCGTATTCCTTTGTTGTTTCGGGCCGCGCCCATCGCGGCCTCGATGGCTGTCGCAAAGATCGGGGACGATCGGACCGCACCCCCGGGGTCCCCGTTGCGCTTGCGCAATGGGGTGGCTCGTAGGGCCGGAATGGAATGGAGGGCGGCCAGGAGAAACTTTGTTGTTCCGCGAGGAATGGGCGCATCGCGCTCAGGGGAAGTTTGGGAAGGCCGTTGCGGGAGGACGATCGAGGCGAAGCCGCTCTCCGGTCAGACATGCCTCATCGAGCCCGCGAATGGAGCGCCGCTGACCCTTGGCAAAGGGACGTGGCAATGGCGGCCGCGCGCAGTTGGGCCATGGCTCCGATCCCGGCGCATCGGCGGACCAATCACTCCGGCTTTAGTTCAGGCCGTACCAGGTCCCGCGACCCGCTCCATGAAGAGTCAGATGCCCCTGCTCGGTCAACGCCCGAAGATGATCCTTGACGGTGTTGCGGCTTGCGCCTGTAGCCTTGGCCGCATCCATCACCGTAACGCGCCCGCGCTCACGCGCCAGTTCGAGGATCGAGACCGACAACTCCGGCAGGTCGCCCAGCAGGATGCGTTCACGCTCGATCTTGCGCTCGAGCCGCTGCTTCTGGCGCTGCAGGCTCTGGAGGAAAAACTCGATCCACGGATTCCAGTCCTGTTGATCTGTCCGGATCGTGCCCTGCGTTCGACGAAGCGCGAGGTAATAGGCTTCCTTGTTCTGTTCGACAACGCTTTCGAGAGAGCTGTATGGCACGTAGGTATAGCCCGCCCGAAGGAGCAGCAAAGTGGTCAAGGCTCGCGACAGGCGGCCATTGCCATCCTGGAAAGGATGGATTTCCAGAAAGACCACCACGAAGACAGCAACGATGAGCAGAGGGTGAAACGTCCCATCCTTCTTTTGGGCCTGTTGCCAGGACACCAGTTCCGACATCCGGCCCGGCGTATCAAAGGGGGATGCTGTCGCGAAGACGACGCCCAGGCTTCGTCCATCTTCGTCGAAGGCTTCGACGTTGTTGGCAAGGGTTTTCCAGTTTCCCCTGTGTCGCTCATCCTTGGTCGAGTGAGCGAGTAGATCGCGATGGAGTTGGCGGATGTGATTTTCGTCAAGCGGGATCGCGTCGAAGGCGGAGAAGATCGTTTCCATTACCTCGGCATAGCCTGCGACCTCCTGTTCGTCTCGGCTGGTGAACGAGCCGATTCGGAGGTTCGAGAGCAACCTTTCGACTTCTCGGTCGCTTAGCTTTGCGCCTTCGATACGGGTCGAAGAGCCGATGCTTTCGATCGTCGCAACCCGGCGCAAGCTGGAGAGCCGGTCTGGGGCGATACGACCGAGCGCTCGCCATGCGCCTTTGAATTCGTCGATCTCGGCGATCAACGACAATATCTCAGGCGTGATACGCAATTTCGCAAGATCAAGGGCTGTCATCCATTATCCCATCCGTTTCCATCCGAATGGGGTATGACATACCGGACTCCATTTTTCCATCCATTTCCATCCAATAAGGAAGAACGGCGGAAAAAACTCGGAGCGCGGGACAGGCCCCGCCTCGGCGGCGGGGCCTGTCCGGATCTCAATCCCGGTTGGGGCGGGACCAGATCAGCTGGTAGCCGTCCTCGCCCTCGACCTCGGTGAGCGTCGCGTAGATCGGAGCGGGGAAGCTCGGATCGTCGAGCTTGACCGAGAGGTAGTCGCGGTCCTGCTCGGAGCGCTTCTGCCAGGCCGCACCCAGCTCGACATTGCCGGCGTAGATGCGGAAGTGCGGGCCCTTGTCGGAGGGGTTTTCGACGCGGGCGATGCGGGCCTTGACGTTGAGGGCGAGCGTGCGGATCGAGCCATTGAAGCCGGTTTCGGAGGTGGTGAAGGTGCCGATGGTTGCCATTGTCGTATTCCTTTGTTGTTTCGGGCCGCGCCCATCGCGGCCTCGATGGCTGTCGCAAAGATCGGGGACGATCGGACCGCGCCTGAAAGGCCGCAATGGAATGGAGGGCGGCCGGGAGCAACTTTGTTGCCGCGCGAGGAATGGCGGCGGAGCCGCCAGGGGAAGAAAGTTTCGCATGGCCGTTGCGGGAGGACGATCGAGGCGAAGCCGTTCTCCGGTCAGACATGCCTCATCGAGCCCGCGAATGGAGCGCCGCTGACCCTGGCAAAGGGACGTGGCAATGGCGGCCGCGCGCAGTTGGGCCGTGGCTCCGATCTCGGCGCATCGGCGGACCAATCACTCCGGCTTTAGTTCAGGCCGTACCAGGTCCCGCGACCCGCTCCATGAAGGGTCAGATGCCCCTGTTCGGTCAACGCCCGAAGATGATCCTTGACGGTGTTGCGGCTTGCGCCTGTGGCCTTGGCCGCGTCCATCACCGTAACGCGCCCGCGCTCACGCGCCAGTTCGAGGATCGAGACCGACAACTCCGGCAGGTCGCCCAGCAGGATGCGTTCACGCTCGATCTTGCGCTCGAGCCGCTGCTTCTGGCGCTGCAGGCTCCGGAGGAAAAACTCGACCCACGGATTCCAGTCCTGTTGATCTGTCCGGATCGTGCCCTGCGTTCGACGAAGCGCGAGGTAATAGGCTTCCTTGTTCTGCTCGACAACGCTTTCGAGGGAGCTGTATGGCACGTAGGTATAGCCCGCCCGAAGGAGCAGCAAAGTGGTCAAGGCTCGCGACAGGCGGCCATTGCCGTCCCGGAAAGGATGGATTTCCAGAAAGACCACCACGACGACAGCGACGATGAGCAGAGGGTGAAACTTCCCATCCTTCTCCTGGGCCTGTTGCCAGGACACCAGTTCCGACATCCGGCCCGGCGTATCGAAGGGGGATGCTGTCGCGAAGACGACGCCCAGGCTTCGTCCATCTTCGTCGAAGGCTTCGACGTTGTTGGCAAGGGTTTTCCAGTTTCCCCTGTGTCGCTCATCCTTGGTCGAGTGAGCGAGTAGATCGCGATGGAGTTGTCGGATGTGATTTTCGTCAAGCGGGATCGCGTCGAAGGCGGAGAAGATCGTTTCCATCACCTCGGCATAGCCTGCGACCTCCTGTTCGTCTCGGCTGGTGAACGAGCCTATACGCAGGTTCGAGAGCAGCGTTTCGACTTCGCGGTCGCTGAGCTTTGCGCCTTCGATACGGGTCGAAGAGCCGATGCTTTCGATCGTCGCAACCCGGCGCAAGCTGGAGAGCCGGTCTGGCGCGATACGACCGAGCGCTCGCCATGCACCTTTGAATTCGTCGATCTCGGCGATCAACGACAGGATCTCAGGCGTGATACGCAATTTCGCGAGATCAAGGGCCGTCATCCAATATCCCATCCGTTTCCGTCCGAATGGGGTATGACATACCGGACTCCATTTTTCCATCCATTTTCATCCAATAAGGAAGAACGGCGGAAAAAGGTCAGAGCGTGGGACAGGCCCCGCCTCAGTGGCGGGGCCTGTCCGGATCTCAGTCGCGGTTGGGGCGGGACCAGATCAGCTGGTAGCCGTCCTCGCCTTCGACTTCGGTGAGGGTTGCGTAGATCGGAGCGGGGAAGCTCGGGTCGTCCAGCTTGACCGAGAGGTAGTCGCGGTCCTGCTCGGAGCGCTTCTGCCAGGCCGCACCCAGCTCTACGTTGCCGGCGTAGATGCGGAAGTGCGGGCCCTTGTCGGAGGGGTTTTCGACGCGGGCGATGCGGGCCTTGACGTTGAGGGCGAGCGTGCGGATCGAGCCGTTGAAGCCGGTTTCGGAGGTGGTGAAGGTGCCGATGGTTGCCATTGTCGTATTCCTTTTGCTGTTTCGGGCCGCGCCCATCGCGGCCTCGATGGCTGTCGCAAGGATCGGGGACGATCGGACCGCACCCCAGGGGCCGGAATGAAATGGAGGGCGGCCTGGAGAAACTTTGTTGTTCCGCGAGGAATGGGCGCATCGCGCTCAGGGGAAGAAAGTTTTGCAAGGCCGTTGCGGGAGGACGATCGAGGCGAAGCCGGTTTTCGATCAGACATGCCTCATCGAGCCCGCGAAGGACGTGGCCTGGCTCAGTCGCGGAAGGTATATGGCGATTGCAGCCGCGCCCCGACTGCCTGCCGGCCCTTGCAACGGTGCGCCCGCTGCCCCGTCCACATGTCAAAACCAAACGTCCGGGAACATCCGAACAAGGGCGTTGCGTTGGCCGTTCTTCGGGCTATCGTCGTGCTCGCGAATCGTCGCCTGGAGGATCTATGCGTCAGCAGCCAGAGCCGTTTATCGTCGAAATCAAGCCGTCCCGGAAGCTCAAGCCGATTGACCGGAAAACTTCGATCTGGGGCAAACTGGACCTCACGGCTGATCCCGACACGCTCTCCGCGTCGAAGCCTGAACAGGTGCCGGCCGCTGGCGAGACCAACGACCGACGCTGATGGTTCTCAGGCAGCGAGGCGCTCGTCATCGGCTTCGGGCTGCAGGCCATGCAGGAAGCTTGCGGCCCGCTGCGCATGCGCCGCCGCCTGGAATATCGCCCGTCTGTCGTCGGTCAGGACCTTGAGCCAGGAGCCAAGGTACGAGGCGTGATCAGGGCGGGGCTCGAGCTCGGGAACAATGCCGAGGTCGGCGCAAAGAAAGCAGCTGCCGAGTTCTGCAATCAGTTCCTCTCGCGCCCGCTCGGATTTGTCCTTGGCATAGCGGCTGAGGTCGCGGCCGAGGCGATGCGCCGGCGCCGTCCAGTGCGTAACCTCGTGGCTCAAGGTCGCATAATAGCTTGCCGCATCCTTGAAGCTCTCAAACGGCGGCATCTGGACGATGTCGGCGGCCGGCGCAAAGAAGGCCTGGTTGCCACCGTGGCGGATCACGGCACCCGTGTTGCGAAAGAAACGGTCGGCATGCTCAATGCGCTCGACCGGATCCGGACCAGGCGCCGGCTGGTGATAATATTGGTCGGGAAGTCCGTCGATCTGTTCGACGTTGAAGACACTGTAGGCCTTCAGGAAAGGGATCTCCCGCTCGACCTCGCCGCCATTCCCGTCGGTTTCGGACTTGGTGAAACGGCTGGCGAAGACGACCGTCGCCCCGGTCTCGCCCTTGCGGACGGCAGCACCCAGCTCAAGGGCCTGCTTGAACGTCATCCACGTGGATGACGTATATCCCCGGGCGTTGCCCTCCGACCAGAGAAGCAGCACGTTGACGCCCGAATACGGCTGTCCGTTATGACGCAGCGGCCGGGTAATACGGCCGGTCGTGTTCCCGGCGTTCCATGGCTTCATCCACGGCCGCACGCCCTTCGCCAGATCCTCTACGATTATGTCCGTGATGCGGGTGTAAAGATCGACCCGCTGTTTCTCCATATTGCTCATGTCAGAGCCTCCATTTTGAGGCCGCGCCCGTCGCGGCCCGTTGCGGAGGGCAGAAGGCAGGAGCCGATCAGCCGGCCGATGCACCGGAACGGCCGGAACGAAAGTGGAGGACGGCGGAGCCGTTGCATCTGCCGGTGGCTCCTGCAGACCCGACGAACGGAACGGGCCGCGACGGTCGTGCCATCTGTCTCATTTCCGTTTCCCTGTGGGCCGCGTCAGCGACACGAAAACAGCCGGCTCCGCCATGGAACCGGCCGTTTTCGCGTTAGTCGAAGAGCGGGGCCGGAGCCCCGCCGGCAGTACCTAGTCGAAGGCCGAGATCTGCGCTTCGGCCGCCTTGCGGCTAAGCGAATGGCCCGGCTGCTCGACCGGCCGGTCGAAAGGCTTCCAGGTCTCGCCAATCACCTGGGCATAGGCGGCGACGGCGCCTTCGGCCGCCATTCTAAGCGAATGGGCCTGTATGCCCATGTCGGCGGCGAATTCGCGCTTGCGCTGGGCGGCGCTGTCATAACCGACCGGGCCGTCGAGGTCCTCGTCGCGGGCGTCGTTGGCGGCCTTGGCCGTGGCATCGCGCGCCTCGGTGACGGCGCGGCTATAGAACTGGCCGGCGCCGTGGGCGGAGCCGACGAAGGCGCCGACGATGCGCTGCAGGTGGATCTGCATGGCCTTATCGCCCAGGCCGTCCCCCAGCGCATCGGCGGTCTCGATGACGAGCCGTTCGTGAAGGTCGCGGATGCCGTCGCTGTCGATGACAGCGGTGCCGAAACTCTCGGCGATCTTCAGCGCCTGGCTGGCGTCTGGGCACGTCAGCCGGACCATTTCGAGGGTGGCGCCCTTGCGCAGTTGCACGACGCGGGCGGATTGGCGAGTGGAGGGTGCGGGCTTGGCCATGATCGTTTCCTTTCGAGGTCGTCCGAAGCGGTTCCGGCCCTTGCCGGGTTGCCCTTCGGTGCGGTCATCCCGAGCCGGCGGAAGACGGGCGTTTCAGGGTCCGGCCCTGCCTGGACGAGCGGAGCCGGTTTGCGGGCGACGAGGGCAAACTGCCCTCGAAGGAGCACGCAAGCCTGCTCCGTGAAGGACGGCGGGGTCCGGCCGCCCCGCGGCGCGACAGCGGCCTTGAAGCGCACGGCCGCCGGTTCAGACCGCAGCAAAACCGAAGGGCGACCCGGCAGGGCCGGGGTCATGATGTCCTCGAACGAAACGATAGGCGCTCCCACCTGTCTCCGCCTTTCCATCTCGCTGATGTCCAGCGCTCGGGCTATCGCCTATCCGGCTTGGGCAACCGGTAGGATTGCAGCCAGGTCGGACCGTGCGAGTTACGAAGTCCGCGCAGCAAACCGCCGTCATCATACGGCGGCCCGCCCATCCAGGCGTTGTTGAGGATCGATTTCCAGCGCCGTCCATGCCTGACGGCATAGGCCTGAAGTGCTGCTTCCTGTTCCGGCGTCAAAGGCGGCAGGGCTTCGCGCGCGAGACGAACGGCGCGCGTTTTTGGTTTGGGATCCCGCGGTGCTTCCCTTAGGGCAATCAGCCGCCTGAGTTCGGCGACACCGGCATTGAGGCAGGCTTCGCCTTCGAGGTGATGGAACTGCAGCCAGAAAGCGGTTCGCTCCGCCGGTGATGCGCCGATGCCTGCTCTTCGTTCCAGGTCTCCGATCGTGCTCATGGCGTCCTGCCTCCCGGACCGGTAGCGGCCACGACTGTGCCGTCGGACCCGGCTCTCGCCCGCAGCGCCGCGATTGCCGCATCCTGTCGGGCGAGTTTTCTCGAAAGCGCATCGATTTCCGGCTGACGTTCGGCGGTGATCGCTGCCAGGTTGGCCCGGTAGCGTTCGAGGAAGGCGCTTGGCTCCGGCGCCTTACCACGACGATATCCGGACTGACGGCGACCAAGCTGGGGAATGATCGTCGTCATGCGTCGCAGGATCTGCCGGTCGATCAGATCGAGCTGGTGCTGCGTCTGCCGCCGTGCCGATTCCATTCTGGTAAACTGCGCGGCGCGGTGTTCGGGGTTGGACATCATGCCGCCCTCCCGCGCCAAGCGGCGTAGCTGGAGGCACCCTCATAGGCGGCATGCCGCGTCTCATCGATGACGAAGCCGAAGCGGCCGACCGCATACTCGTCGCTCGGCACCAGAAAGCGGCGCTCATGCGCATACTCGCCTCGCCTGCCGCCGATGGTGGCGATCACCTCGGTCATTCCAGGGTGATGGTCCGAACGAAGTGCCGCGGTGACGATCCAGTCGCCGGCATGTTCCCGTGCGAACGCCTGGGCGTCCTTCTCGTACGATTCGCCGGGTGCGAGCGACCGACCGAAAATCGTTTCCCAGGCATACGGCCAGCCGTCGCGGATCGTCTTGTCGGCGCACTTGCGCTCATAGGTCGTGAACAGGTCCGGAAAGGTCAGGGCGACGATTGCCCAGGCGGCGTCCTCTTCGTACCAGCCGCCATCTGTCCTAAGCATCGAGTGGACCTTGGCATTGCGGACGTCGGAGAGGTTGAAGCCGCCATGACCGGCCGTCTTATGGGAGACAATTCCGTCTGCGTAGACGGTGGCGCCCTGCGACGGACCCCATGGCGTGCCGCAGGTCAACGGGACGGTCTGGCGGGATAGCAGGCTGAGTTCGCGGCTGTGTCCGGCCTGTTCGATCATGCGGCTGCGAAAAGCGGCTTCGCCCTCGACAGAGCCGTGGTGCGAATAGAAATCATCGCGCGTCAGTTCGGCAAGCGGCCGTGACACGCGCCAGGCACTGGCTAGGAAATACTGACCATCCCGGGCGGGAACCATGGCGAAGACGCGATCGGCCACACGCGCAACGGCCATGCCGTCGGCGCTTCTGCCGAACTCCACCCCTGACGCGTCAGGGGCGGAGACTTCGAAGGATTGCGAAGGGACCATAGTCATGCTGCAGACCTCCCTTGGATATGATCGGCGGCGACCTCGTCGGCAGTCACCTCCGAAAGAACGGCATGCGGATATCCATGCCGGGTGAGCCATTCCGCGGCCGCCTGCCGATTGTCCGCCAGGTGAACGAGTTCTGCATTGGCGCCGGGGCGATGGAAGACGCGAACAGATCCAAGTGCGGGGCGCTCGACGACTTTGAATGTCAGGCCGCTATCGAGCGGAAAGGTCCGGTGGATACGGACGGTGATGACGCCATTTGCGCCGAGATCGCCTTCATGCAGCGTGAAACACGGTGTCAGACTGGTGGCGCCGATGCTGCGCTTGCCTTCCTTGCGGATCAGCCGACCCTGGCTATTGCGCGTTTGCCAAGTGGACAGTTTCTTCCTGTGGCGCTCGGGCGGTCGTGGGCTACCATCCGACCAAGCGACGATGGAGCCGATCGGGGCGAGGTCATAAATCAGAGACGCGGACATCGCATCCTCCTTCAAGTTTTGCGGGTGGTGGAAACGAAACCGCCGCCGGGACGACCGGCGGCGGAAGATCAAACGGAGAAGGATGGGGCGGCGGCTATTCCGCCGCAATCCCGTAGGCGGTTTCCTCCTCGTCGGAGGCGGCATCACTCAGCGGGTCGTCGCCGGGATCGTCATGTCCCGTCGCCGTTGGATCGAGGCCGTCGACACCGATGCTCTCGTCCTGCGCACCGTCGCTGTCGTCGCCGGCGAGATCGTCGGCGTGCTTCATGAGATCTGCGATGTCCTTCGGGTCAGGCGCAAACAGCGCCGTCGGAAGGACGAAGGCAGCATCGGCCGCGAAGTGATCGACGAGTGCTGCACGGGTTTCGCGGACCCGCGCCCGCGGGACGAGATTGACCGACTTGGCGGTGGCTTCCAGCGCCTGACGCGACAGGCATAAGAGGAAATTCTCGGTCCCCATGTTCGGAAGGAAACCGTCCGCGCCGACTGCCTCACCGGCGATACGCGAGACGACGCCACTGTTCGACATGCCGCGTCGGCACGAGAGCACATCGATGAGAACGGAGCGCGCGGCGACACGCACGCTGTCCATGTCGAGCGACAACCTTCCGTCCGCGGAATAGAGGCGCGCGACATGACGTTGGAAACGCTTCGACCCGAACACGGTGTCGTTGGCACCGGAATCGACCCGAACGTTGGTGCCGGCGAAGGCCATGACCAGAAGTGCCATCAGCATGTCGTCCTCGATCGGCGCCCGGGCGAGCGCCTCGTGCAGCGCATCGGTACGGAAATCACCGATCATGTCCTGGCCCTTCTGCGTGACCTCGGGCCTGGTCTTGCCGACGACATCGGTATCGTCATCGGCCTCAGTCGAAGCGCCACCGGGGGGACCGGATCGCCCATCGGTTTTCTTTGGCTCCGGCATCCGGTAGTGGACGCTCTGCACCTTGCCGTCGCGATCGAGATACATCGCGGTGCAATCGCCCTTGGCCGGCTTGCCGTAGACGCGTTCGGCCTTCTTGGGCAGGTCCGGCTGGCCCCAATTGTTGACCTCGACGATGGCGCCCTTCTTCGGAAGGTTGCTCGCCATCCACTCCTGCTGGGCGCCGAGGAAAGCCTCGACATTGGTGGTGTAGCGATTGTCTTGATCGGCCGGGCCGAACAGGTCTTCGGCCCACTCGATACCGTAAGCCAGGCGAAGATCGTCGCCAAAACTTGCATCGCGGGCATACATGCGGGTTTTCGAGAGGCCGTTGGCGATCTGCCACCAGGCTGCCGTGTCGCCCTTCTTCGGCTTGTGGGCTTTCCAGACCTCTTTCTGTTCGTCGGACGATGCCGCGGCGATCGTTCTGAGCTGCTGCTCGTTCGGCATATCGCCCTTCGCCATCTGGTCGAGCATGGAGGGCAGCACGTTGGCGAGCAGACATAGCTTGCGGATCTGCCGGACGGCGAGAGCAAGCGCCACGGCGATCGCCTCCTCGGTCCAGCCGAGCGCGACCAGCCGTTCGATGCCCCTCCATTGGTCGACGGGATTGAGGGGCTCGCGCGCGATGTTCTCGACCATCGAGCGCATGGCGCCGTTGTCGTTGGCCGCCTCGACGACGATCACGTCGATTTCCTCGATCCCGGCGGCGATCGCCATGCGGGTGCGCCGGTGACCGGCTTCGATGACGTAGCCGTTGCCGCCGGCTTCCGGGAAAATGACAGGCGGCTGGATCACGCCGACGGCCTTGATCGTCGCCAACAGCAGGGCGTCGGCCTGCGGCGTCGACTTCGACTGGCGCGTGTTGTCGGGGTTGTCCTTCAGCGCACGCGGATCGACCTTCATCAGTTGCATGGGATGCTCCTTCTCGGGGATTGGACACGGCCCTTTGCCTGCCCTTCTCGCGTCTTCATTCTTTTCGAAGACACTTCCCGGACCGCGGAGCGGGCGGCCGGGTGCAACTGCGGCCGAGCATCGCTGCCGCGAAGGACGAGCGGGGCTGACAGCCCTGCGAAGGACGAGTGGCCGGGATGCGGAGGCGGCGGTTGAGCGTCAGCGGCGACCGGCGGACTGCTCTGCGACCGGTTCATCTCCCTCTTCCTTCTTTTCTCCCTTGCCTGCTTTTCACTTCGGCCGCTGACGCGCCGGGCTGCAAAGCGCATCGGCTTGCACGCGACTGGATGTCGATCGGGATAAGATGGGAGACAAAAAAATGGGCCAGCGGAAACCGCGGCCCATGAAGTGTGAAGGTCAATAAACCTCCAGAGGGGAACAGCTGCTGCGGCGGAACTGGGAGGAAAGCCGCCATGTGCATCAGCTGTGCGCACTATGCTCGAATTTTGACCACTTGGAAAACATTTTTTGTGCATTGCAGCCATGCGAATGCTGCAGCGCTTCCAAAGCCCGAGCGAACGGAGGTCCGGCAAATGGCGTCGGACCTCAGGCCGCTTCCGAGTCGGCCAAACCCTCCTCGCGTGCCACGGCTGCCAATGCCTGATCGACGTCCCGTAGTTGCCGACGCTTCTCGGCGAGTTCTTCGGAAAACGCAAACAGGCCGCCCTCGCGCGAGCGGTAGGAGGCGAGACGCCGCAGGGCGTCATGCAGGCGATGGCGATAGCGTTCCCGCTCCTCGTCAAAACCGTCGAGCGCGTGCTCGAGGCGGGAGATGGCGCCGAGCGGGGTCACGGTCACCGGCAAATCGATCTCATAATCCGCTCCGGTGCGCTGGAGAAGGGTCGTGTAGCGATACCCATCGTCCCTGCCGAACCGCTCGCCGGAATAGACGAGGTCGAAGCCTCCGATCGAGACCATGACGCTCTCGTCTTCCTGCTGGAGCTGAACAAGGGTGAGAATTTCCCTCATCAAGGCGCGACCGGCTGCTTTCCGTTCGTTGAAAGCCTCGCCGACGACAGTCATGGCGAACGCTTCGGCCGCGGTCGGAATGAGGCGCTCGATGTCCTTGCCGATTTCCGCAATCCGCCGCTCCGAGATCTCGATATCGCGTTCGGCGTCACGAATCTGCCGGCGCACGGCATATTGGTCGTCGTCATGGGCAGCGCGCAGCCGTTGGAGGCGAGCGATATCGGCTTCCAGCCCTGCCTTCTGCATCAGGCGTTCGTCGCCACTCGCAATCGCCTTGGCCATGGCGAACTGATTGGCCGCTCCTTCGCCGAGATCTTCCAGCCGGCGGATCGAGGTGTCGCCAGAGAGTGCCGCCGCGATGAAGCGGGCCTTGCGTTCGTTGTTCTGCCACATCGAAGCGTCGAGCGAACCCTGGGTGGCGTAGGCGAAGATATCGACTTCGTCGTGCTGGTTGCCCTGGCGCACGATCCGGCCCTCGCGCTGTTCGATTTGGGAGGGCAGCCACGGGACGTCGAGATGATGCAGCGCCTTGAGGCGCAGCTGCGCATTGACACCGGTCCCCATGGTGTCCGACGAGCCGATCAGAAAGCGGATCTTGCCGGCGCGGACGTCGGCGAACAGACGCTGCTTGGCCTCGGTCTTCTTGTAGTCCTGCATGAAGGCGATTTCTGAGGCCGGAACACCCATCCGGACGAACTCGTCCCTGATCCAGCGGTAAGCGGAAAAACCTCTGGTCTTCTCGGCATTGATGGTGCCGAGATCCGAAAAGATCATCTGCGCCGCACCCGGCAGATCGCAGGGCTTGCCGTCGGGTCGCACAAACGTGCTTTGCGACGTTTCCCGCCAGATGCGGAAGGCGTTCTGAACGAGCAGGTTGAGTTTGTTGTCCGGCTCGTTGTCGTTGTCCGCATCGACCAGGCGAAGATCTATGGCAGCATGGCGACCGTCGGTGATGACCGAAAGCAGGATGTCGTCGCCGGGCTGCGCCGGCCCCTCGCGCATCTCGATCGCCTTGATGCGGGCGTCGAGGATTACCTGGTAATTCTTGAAGGCCTGTGTCGGCTTGGCCGTCAGGATCTGCCGGCGGCCAGTCGAGATATCAGGCACCTTGACATATCCGCGGAGATCCTCCGGCATCACCACGTCGGCGAAGGACCGGAACATCGCGATCAGCTCCGGCACGTTGACGAAGGAGGCAAAACGGCTGACGGGCTTGTATCTGCCTGATGGCTGGATCTCCAATTCCGTCGTCGTATCACCGAAGGTCGAGGCCCAGGCGTCGAATTCATGCAGGCCGCGTTCGGCCAGCGCCGCGCGGCCGAGCAGGCGTTGAACCGAGAACATCTCGCCAAGCGTATTGGTGATCGGCGTGCCGGACGCCAGAACCAAAGCGCGGCCAGGGTTCTTCGTCTCGATGAAGTGGGACTTGACGTAGAGGTCCCAGGCACGCTGCGAACCGTTCGGATCGATACCTTTCAAGGTCGACATGTTGGTGGCGAAGGAAAGTTTGCGGAATTCCTGCGCCTCATCGACGATAATCTGATCGACGCCGATTTCGGAAATGGTCAACAGGTCGTCCTTGCGGGTGGACAGCGCCTCCAGTCGTTCCTTCAGTCCCTCCTTGAGCCGCTCAAGCCGCTTGCGGGAGACACGGTCCTCACTGTCAACCTTGGTCAGCAGTTCCTCGTAGAGCTCGAGCTCGTCCTGGATCATCTGCTGTTCGAACGCTGGCGGCACGGCGATGAACCGGAATGCCGAATGGGTGATGATGATCGCGTCCCAGGTCGCCGTCGCCGCCCGGGAGAGAAAACGAGCACGTTTGTCCTTGGTAAAGTTCGTCTCGTCTGCGACGAGAATGCGGGCGTTCGGATAGAGCGCGAGAAACTCGCGAGCCGCCTGCGCCAGGCATTGGCCCGGAACCACCAGCATCGCCTTGGCGATAAGCCCGAGCCGGCGCTGTTCCATGATCGCGGCGGCCATGGTCATCGTCTTGCCGGCGCCTACGGCGTGCGCAAGGTAGGTCGCGCCGGACGAGATGATCCGCCAGATGCCGCGTTTCTGGTGCCCATAAAGAACAAAGGCGCCAGAGGCGCCGGGAAGTTTGAGATGCGAGCCGTCAAAGCGCCTGGGCGCTATATTGTTGAAACGGTCGTTGTAGACACGTGCGAGCCGGTCGGTGCGATCAGGATCGGTCCAGACCCAGTTTTGGAAGGCCTGCTTGATTTTCTGCAGCTTGTCGCGCGCTGCCTCGGTATCGACCAACGTTCAGCACCCGTCGCTCGCCGTCCACATCCTTGAACACGTCGAAGATCTGCGGCACCCGGCTGTTCAGCGCATCGGCAAGCAACTCTCCGGCGTGGCGTCGGTCGGTGCCCCATTCGGATGTGCCGGCGGCCGTCCATCCAAGTTGCCGCGCCTCGACGGTCCAGGATCCCAGCTGCGGCATGTGATGGATCCTGATCTCCGCATCCATCGTCTCGTGGACGAAGTCGACGATATCAGCTGCCGGAATCCAGGGTGCACCCAGCCGAGCGGTAATATCAGACGGGCGGAGATCAGCCGGCTGCACCGCCTGAAGCGCACGGACGTTTCGCTCAAAAGCGGGATCGAGTTCGGCCGCAGCTGCCGCGGCTGCAAGTTTGGTGCGCACGGCCCCGGAGAGATAGGCATCGGAGGTTTGCCAGGAGCCATCGGCCGGATCGCGAAAGATTGCGTCACCGAGCGCAGCGAGAACCGCATCCGTGTCGCAATGCAGAAGCTCGGCGATATGCTCGAGATCGACCCGACCGCGCTCGTTGAGGACGACGGCCAAGGCATCGGCCGCGGAGGTGATGACGGGCGGGGCAGGGGGCGCGATGACGCGTTCCGAAAAAATCGGGCCGGGCCGGGCGGTGTCGGTTTCGAGGTCATAGTCCTCGATGGAGGCGACCAGCCAGCAGTCGGGATCGTCGCGGAAGGGCTGCAGGTTCGGCTGGCGATGGGTTTCACGAACCTCACCCGTCGTCTCGCCCTCGATGATCGAGACCGTGGTGTGGTTGATCGGGCCGAAATCACGCACAAAGCTCGACCAGGCGATGCGCAGCCGCACTTGGCAGTCGCGCCACGGCCGGTCCAGTTCCTGGGCTTTCAGCACCTCACGCACGGCGTCGCGGATCGGGATCAGTTTGCGAATGATCCGGACATGCTTTTCCGAAATTCCCACAGTGCTGCGTGCCTTGCGCACCTGCACCGCGACGGGCTCGCCATCGACGACCTGCATGAGGCCGTGCCTGACATCGACAAAATAGCTGCCTTCCCGCACCTTGGCATTGTCGGGGGGAAGATCGACGATCTCGGCAAGTTCGTCCTCCAGATCGATGTCGATGGGCGTCGGCTCGCCGTCATAAATGCCTTCCGGAAGAAGCGCGACGGCTGCCGTCAGCGCCGCGTCGAGCTCCTCACCGGCGCGTGGCCGGCACGTATAAGTCTCCCCGAAGGGACCGGAAGTCAGGGCATGATCGCCGAGAACAAAATCAGGGTGCTGCGCGAACCACCGGTTCACCCGGATCGCTCCCTCGTCCTCTGTAGCCGGTCGGACTTCCTCCAGGTCGAGCCACGAAAGGTCACCTTCCGGCTCGCCTGCCTTGCGCTTGCGGAAAAAGAGGATATCGACCACGACATCCGTGCCGGCGTCGCGCCGAAAACTGCCTTCGGGCAGTCGGATCGCGGCGATCAGGTCCGCGGACTTGGCAATGTGTTCGCGTGCGGTGCGATCCGCCTTGTCCATCGTGCCGGCGCTGGTGACGAAGGCGGCCAGGGCACCGGGTTTCAGGAGATCGATCGATCGGGCAATGAAGTAATCGTGCAGCCGAAGACCGAGCGAACGATATTGCCTGTCGGAGCGAACCGTCCGATCGGAGAAGGGCGGGTTGCCGATGGCAAGATCGTAGATCGCATTGAGGTCGGTGCGTGCGAAGTCCCCGTTGATGATGCGCGCCTTCGGCTGCAGCAGTCTCGCGATGCGGGCCGTGACCGGATCGAGCTCGATACCGGTGACGTAGCTCAATTCGCGATACTGTTCCGGCATCAGCGCCGGAAACAGGCCAGTTCCGATCCCTGGCTCCAGCACGCGGCCGCCGCGCCAGCCGAGACGTTGAATGCCCATCCAGATTGCCCGAATGACGAATTCGGGGGTGAAGTGGGCATATTGGGTGCAGCGGGCAAGGGACGCATATTCGCCCTCGCTGACAGCTGTCTCCAGCGAGTTGCCGAGATCGTCCCAACCTGTGCGGAAGTCGGCTTCGCCCGGGCGCCGGAACATCCCATTCGCCAGGTCGCCGGCGCCGAAGCCGGTGAAGCGGATTAGCCTCGCCTGCGCGGTCGGGGCCGCCGGCAGGTCCATCCTTTCGATTTCGTTGGCAGTGAGGATGGCGGCGACGTTGATACGCGCCCGCTCCTTCCAGGTCGCGGCGAGCTCGCGGTCGCCATCGTCGAGATAGAAGTTGGCGCGCTGCCCCTGCTTTCGCGGGACCGGCCGGTTGGTCGCCGGCAGAGCCCGCGCCGGCGTTGGAGACGGCGGGGTCGGGTCAGGCTCGTCGTCGTTGGCGGCAAAGGCACCGAACGCGGTTACGCCAAGACCGAGTCCTGAGGACAAAGCGCTGCTCCCGAACATATCGAGGGTGAAAGGGTCGTTGCTCATCGAAAGGTCCTTGTGAACGAGCGTCATCGATCTGCCGCAAGGGGCAGTCGAGGAACGCGGAGGGGTGGAGGAGGCCGCCTGCATGGGCTGCGCGGCTATCGTGGGCCGAGCGCGATTTCTTCGCGCACGGATGCAAACGGAAACTCTCAAGCCGCGATCGGCGAGGGGAGGTGGCGCAGTTGTACTGGCAGCTTGGCGGCGATCTCGTCGTCGCTGAGGTCTTCCAGCAGCTTCAGAACAGTGCCGCCTTTGCCGCCGTAGATCATCACGGTGCGCTTGCCGCGCGAAGCCTCCGGCCAGCGCTCGCCGGCATAGCCGCGATAGTCGTCCGCCGTGCTGCTCCAGATATGCTCGAGGCGTTCATCGCGCGTCATGGCCCGGACTGGACGGCTTTCGCGCTCAATTATCGCGACGCGCATGGCCTCGACGGACGCTTTGTCGGAAAGGTCGCAATAGCCGTGAAAATAGCGGATCGCCTCGTCGATCCGGAGCGCGAAGAACACTGATGTCACCGAGCCGGTCAGGAACTCGCGCATTGCGAACATCGAACCGCGGATCCAGAGCGGCGGCAGGATTTCGAACATGTAGTCGTGCTCGGCCTCGCCGATCTCGAACCATGCGCCGGCATAGAGCGGCGTTGCGTCGCCTTCCCAGCGGTTGGGCCGTTGGAGATGACGGTCGACCATGCGGAACATCTGCGGTCGGCTTGCGACGCCCTGGAAGACTTTTCGGATTGCGGGAGAGGGGTTCATCTGCAGCTCCTTTGGAGGTTTCGGGCCAAAGCGCGGCACTGTCCTCTCGACCTTGCCTTCCTCTTCAGTCCTTCATGACCCCTTGGTTGCCGCCGGCATCGCGACCGTCGGGGTCAAGGGCCGGCTCCGCCGGGCGAAGCCTCCCTTGACGCGGGCGGCGCGCATGCGGCACGCCTCCTCCTTCCATCCTTTCCCTCTTTTCCCTTTCCTTGACCTTCAGGGTTTCGTTCCAATCCTCCTCGGGCGGCCGAAGTCGCGTCCAGTCGCAACCGACATCGTTGGCAAGCGTCCGCAGCCGTTCGGCAAACATGTCGCCCTGCGGATTGGCGTCGGTCGACGCAACCATCTGGACACCAGGTTTTCCGGCCAACTCCCGCAGGGCTGTCTCCGTGGTCGGTGACCATCCGCCGCCAGTGCTGAGATAAAGCGTGCTCTCCCGCAAACCTTCGATCGCTGCAAGGCTCATGGCATCGATCGCGGCTTCTGTGACGGCCAAGCGCACTGCGCTGTCCGAACCGAAACGGAAAAGAACCTTGGTTCCTCCGGACGCAAAACCCCGGTATTGCGGGCCCCGCGCCTCCCAGCCGGTCAAAACCCCAGCCTGGTCTCGGTGCGCTGCCCACATGCTGCCGTGCGGACCTTCGCGCAGGATGTCGCTTTTGATCGCCACTCGCAGCACGTTCGCTGGCAGGCGGCGCTCGCAATTGAGGTATCGCCACGACGAAGAACCGGACCAGGGTCGACGGCGGGACTGCCAACGATCGGAAATAGAGTGGTCGCATCTTTCGCCATCTTTCGCGGGCCGCCATTCCGGCTCAGTGATCTGAAACCCGACCAGACTCGCGACCCGCTCAGCACCTTCGAGAAAACCGACCCGATCGAGATGCTCGACGAGCCGGAACACATCGCCTTTCGCATCGGACAAAGGATCAAACCACCCGCGCCCCTCATATGTGACGATGATGATGTCGCCGCCACGGCGGAACTTGACCGCCCGCCGTGTGCTTTCCTTCGCGTCTATCGCAAACCCGGCATGCTCAAGCACCGCCGCACAGCTGACCTGCTCGCGTAGCGCTTCTATCTCTCTTCTCTCCATTTTTTCTTCCGATCGCGAGAGCGATCGCCTCTGATTTGTCAGCTTTAGCAATTCGCCGCTTCAGCGGCCGCGAAGAGCAAAGGCCGCAAGGGCGCGGCTGGCAATTTGCTGAATCATGCAATGTCGGCCGCGGCGCAGCCTCCCTTGCGGCCTGCCGCTCGCAAGTGGCAAGCCGAAGGCCATGCCGTCGGCTCAATGCCAAGGCGTGTATTCGTGAACGATCTCAAGATCGTCGTCGGCGTCGATCTCGTCGGAAGGAAGGACGCCGTATTCGCCGTCAACCGCGAAGAGGGTGACTGGGACCATCAGGTCACGGGAGAGCTGGAAGGCGTGGGACTGAGCGAGAGAGAGATCGTGCGACATTTGAGAGGCTCCTTCGGGAGCGGGCCAATTCCCGCTCGATGGCTCCTCAAAAGGCACGGGGTCCGGGCGCGATCACCGCGACGCGAAGCGGAAGCGGCCGCAGCTTGCTAGCGGACCCTTTATGGGTTGATCGTGGAAGATCCGGCACCGGGCCAGGACGCCATCACAAGAGAGCGGGATTGGCTTGCTTCCGTTGGGGCTCAAATTTTCCGCGCGATTTATTGTCCTTGGTACCAAGTCCTCACCTTCGCTCAGCGGCCGATCACGCGGTGTCTTCGAACCAGCGGGTAAGTTGCCGGCCTCCCGCTGGGTTACGCTCACTGCTCAAGGTCGATCGGAATGAGACCCGTTCGCCTTCACAATGGCCTCCTCGACTGACGTCGCATCGAGCATGACGACCGCACGTTCCAGGCAAAGCTCGATCTCGGTGACGCTTTTTCCTTCCAACAGGGCGGTTTCGGCGTGAGTTTTGCCCAGAAGCACCCAGCGCAGGCACCTCATCTCGAGTGGTGGCAGCATTCTCTTATGCAACTCGGTTTATGTTACGTTATAACATGTCGCATAAGCATATTTATGGAACCCTTATATTTATACATCCTGACCGCGGTAGCGCGGACACTTAAATCGAAGCCACCCTAATGTTACAGAATGGCCATGGCCCGCATCGGATACGCCCGCGTCAGTACCATAGATCAGGACCTCGACATTCAAAACGAGCGCTTGAAGGCCGCCGGTTGCGAAATCATGCGGTCGGAAACCGCGTCAGGGGCTTCCCGGAAAGGTCGTTCCGAACTGGAAACCATCATGCAGTTTCTACATGCAGGCGATGAGCTGGTGGTGCTGCGCCTTGACCGGCTCGGGCGATCCACACGCGACGTTCTCAATCTCGTTCATGAGCTTGACGAAAAGGGGGCGTCACTCCGTGTTCTCGAACCCGAAGTCACGACGGCCGGAAGCATGGGCCGAATGGTCATTACCATCCTCGGCATGGTCGCCGACATGGAACTTAAGTTCATCCAAGACAGGCAACGGGCGGGCATCGACGGGGCAAAAGCTAACGGCATCTACACGGGCAGGAAGAAGAATGTCGATGACGCCGAAATCCGCAGGCGGGTCACTGCTGGTGCGACCAAAGCCGCCGTTGCCCGTGACCTGAACATTTCCAGGATGACTGTCTACCGCGCCTTGGAAGGCCAAGGTTCGCCGTCAGACGTTGGGTGATCACGAGTCCTCTGCTGTTCTTTGAGTTGGCCAAAATCGCAGCTTCGGGCCGACTGGGCCGGGAAGCGATCGCTGACAAAGCAGGCGAGCTTACCTCTGCGGTTATGCTTCTTCATGCCATCGGCTCCCTGTGGAAAACCTGTGGAAGCCGTCGTGCAATCGGGAACCGCGATTGACGTGCTATCGGGAACCGGCCTGCCGTGCCATTGGGAACCCAAACAAGCGGTAACACACGAGGCCAGAAACGAAACTCGGGCGCTTAACTTAGAGTCTAACATAGAATCAAACTCTGAAAGTGCGCGCGCGATGTGGAAAACTTCATTCTTGACGCCACGAAACGCCCGACGTGCCGGCAAGAAGGCGAAGTCCAAGCGGCCGCTAAAGACTTCGTCACGACCATTTCACGAACGGACATCCTGCTGTGTCGCGCTGGACCACCGGCGGCACGTCGCCAGCTGAGTGCCGGTTGCGAGTCGCGCGCCTGCACGATGGAGCGCCATCGATCATGGCTCAAACGGGCAGATTGAACCATACCGCACCGTCTTCGTTTTCATTGGCCGACGGTCTTGCCATCAAACTGTACCAATCGTCTGGGCGCGGCCCGCGCCGCGTGCGAGCAAATATTATGATGCGCATATCGCTGAAAGGCTCGCAGCATCTCAACATTGGTCCCATGGGTCGGGGTTGAGCCGCTCAAAGCGCGGCTGGTCTCGTTTTCCGGTGCATCGGCATCGTCGAAAAATATTTGGGAGGGTCGAAAAATATCTGGGAGGTATGTTCGAAACCAACAACGCCTTGTCGACTTCGAGAGCGCACGCTTTTGTTCAAGCCAAGGCGGGCGCAGTAGGATCGTTCCGGCGCGGCAATCAGCGCGCCGCCGTTTGCCTGTAATTGTACGCTACACTACTACACCCATAAATCCTTGTTGAACCGAACCAATTTCCGAGTCCTTTAAGTACCCATCCGGGGAACGTGTGGTTCTCCCGGCTAGATCGGGGACCGAATGGCAGCTTCTCATCGTAGCTCTGAAGGACGTTCGCACAGCGGACGAATGCTGCGAACTGCTTTGGGATCGGCGATTCGCCGGTTCCTCGAAGACGCTGCCGTCGTTGAGGAAATGCTTAACCGGGGCGGCCGAATCTGGATCGACCGTCTGCTCGAAGGACTATCCGACATGGGTGAGCGCCCTCCCGCCGATGGCGAGCGCATCCTGCGCCTGGCCCCGCATCATGTCCGCGCTGAGGTTCATGCCAGCGCCCAGCGCGCATCGGCGGAGCTTCCCGAGACAATAGTGCGGTTCGAGGGACTTTGCCGCCCGTGGTCGCGGCCCTGGCGTTGGCCATCCGCAAGTCCGCCGCCCTGGACGATTATGTCCGCGGCGGGACTGTATCGCGGGGCTAAGCCGAGGCACTATCGGTGGGCGTCGCCTCCCGCGCTAACATCCTCGTCGCCGGCGGGACCTCGACGGCCCCTTGCCGCCACGGGCATGGTGCTCATTAAGGACGGCAGGTTCCAGCGCACTGCGCAGTTTCGCGGCCCCGATTTGGATTCTGCCATGCCGGCAGAACTGGATGCCGTCGCTGGCCGTCTCAACAACTTGTTCCGCCGCCCGGGTTCAGGTTGGGCAATCTTCGTGGAAGCGCAGCGCCATGTCGCCTCGACCTATCCCGCCTGTACGTTTTACGTCTCTGTGTCGGCGCTGGACGATGCAGAGCGAAAGGCGGATTTCGAGGACGACCGGCTTCTCCGGCTGATCGACGCCTTCACGCCGGAATGCCGCTGGCTCGATCACGGTGCGACCTTCACCTATCTCCACAGGTGCGTTTCGGCGCACTGTAACCGCGCCCGTGTCCCGAAACCCTCGCGAGACACTGCGTGCCAATCGGCTGCTGATTGGCAGGTCGAGCCGCGCCCACGCAGCTCACATCTGCCCGTGCTGATATCACAAGGAGCATGCAAGCTATGATTCAGTCAATCGAAAGAGCATATCTGATCCTTGTTATCATTGCGAGGGAAGGCGGGGCAGCGAAACTCAAGCATATTTCTGAGAAAGCGAAACTTACCAAATCGACGACACACAATATCCTAAAAACGTTCGCTTCTCTCGGATTAGTGAAGAGAGGTATTTGCGACACGCAATATCATCTGGGCGCAGGGATACAAAATATATCGCGGGCAACGGGCGACGATAATGCGCTAAAGGCTTTTCTGAGGCCGACACTCCAAAGAATCGCAGAAAAATCGAAGGAAACTGTGTATCTCGCTGTGCTAAACGGCGATGAGGTTAGTTACCTTGATGCAATTGAGTCCACGCAGATGCTGAGCCGCAGCAGGCCGATCGGCGGGCGTGAGCCGGTCAGCCGCTCGGCCATCGGACAAATCTTCCTGGCGTTCGTGCCGGGACTGTTCGACCGTGTGAAAGCCAATCCGAACGAGTCGATCACCAAAGAAATTCAAGAACAAGTCACCAAAGTGGCGAACATTGGCTATTCGGTGGCACTGGATGCCATCCACCCCGGTGTGAATTGCGTCGCCGTGCCGTGGAGGCAGCGTGGCGAAGTGCGGGCAGCAATCGGTCTCAGCGGACCTTCAGCACGGTTGGCTAGCAAGGCGTTAACCTCCCACGCCATTATGATGATCCGCGAAGTCGAGCAATCTTTTGCCAGAACAACCAACGAGGATTAGAGTCTGTCAGGGTTATTCTGAACCATACCCTGCATGTCTGAGGTAGTTGGAGCACTCCTGGGGACTGAACGCCTTCAAGAGTTCTCCAATGCGTCTCCATGTAGTTTCAACGGTTCGTTCGTCTGCCTTTCTGACGAGTGTCTTGAGCTTTGCGAACATCATCTCGATGGGATTGAGGTCGGGGCTGTAGGGCGGCAGGAAGAAGAGATGTGCACCGACATCTCGGATCG
>NZ_LOKU01000049.1:0-24608 GCF_002211295.1 Rhizobium sp. N122
CGAGCCTAGTCGTTCGACTAGCTCCTCCCAATCCAATGCTTGTAACGAATCGCTCATGGCCACGGTGAATCATCTGCAACCATCACCGTCAAGGCTAAGTTAGCGCATATGGGGCTTGACCCGAGGATCCACGCTGGCTTCCATCAAGTGGCGGGCATGGATCCTCGGCTCAAGGCCGAGGAGGACGGAGGGTGGGGTGGCGTTTTCGCCAAACTTGTCGGATAGCGGATGGCATTCTGCCGCCACCTGGTCGGGCAGGCTTGATTCTAAACTGGGCCACATTAGCGCTTGATCACCCCCCGGCGGATCATTTATCACTACCGCAAATCCAAGCTGCGAATATTGAATCCGAAGGCAATGTCGATGATCACGTCGGTATCGCTCTTCGATCGCATGCATTCGCCGAGGCTCCCCGGCCAGCGTTACCGAACGCCACTGCGGGTTTGGCACAGTGCTCATCCCTTGCTCCGTCCTCCTCGGGCTTGACCCGAGGATCCACGTTGGCCTCCGCCAGACGTGAGCATGGATCCCAGGCTCGAGGCCTGGGATGACGGAGGGTGGAGGGAGGTTTTCGCCAAGCCTATCGGAGCTAAGCGTGCCCCTGCGGCAGTGTCAGCAAGCCCACCCCTTCATAAGGAGAACTGCAATGGACGCTTCGATTGCGCCGGCCTCGCGGGCCGCCGTGGTAACGCCGAATGACAGTGCGATTGTCGGTGCGCGTGCGCTTTATATCGGCACGGCCGGCGATGTGGCGATTGCGCCGCGGCGGGATATGGACCCGGTGATTTTCAGGAGCGTGCCGGCCGGGACGATCCTGCCCGTGCACGCGGCCATCGTGGCGCTGACCGGGACGACGGCGTCCAATATCGTCGCGTTGTTCTAAGCCTTTCGGAAGCAGAGCATGGGCAGACCGACCAAGTTCACCCAAGCGCTGGCCGAGAAGATCTGCGATCGCATTGCCGATCGGGAAAGCCTGCGGTCGATCTGCCGGGATGAGGATATGCCGGCGAAATCGACGGTGCTCTCCTGGCTCGCCGATGATGGCAAGGCGGCGTTTCGGGCGCGCTATGCGCTGGCGCGCGAGATCCTGGCCGACGGCTTCGTCGACGAACTGGTCGAGATTGCCGACGACCGCAGCAATGACTGGATCGAGAAGAAGAACGCGGCCGGCGAGACCACCGGCTGGCAGGAGAATGGCGAGGCGATCCGGCGCTCGCAGCTGCGCATCGCCACCCGCCAATGGGTCGCCGAGAAGCTGCGGCCGAAGAAATACGGCTCGAAAGCCGAGCCCGAACAGGGCGCGAGCGGCGAAGTCTCGCAATTGCTGGAAGATATCAATGGCAAAACCCGCGGACTTCCAAACGGCGGTTGACCAGTTTTCCGACTGGCGCTGGCGGCTGAACAATCTCTACTGGATCACCGACAAATCCGGCCGGCGCGTCAGGTTCGAAATGAACTGGACGCAGATGACGTTTTTCGAGGAGATGCATTATCTCAACGTGCTGCTGAAGGCCCGCCAGCTCGGTCTGACCACGTTCATCCAGATCTTCATGCTCGATGCCTGCGTCTTCAACCGGGATATCCGCGCCGGCACCATCGCCCATACGCTCGGCGACGTGCAGACGATCTTTCGGGACAAGGTCAAATATCCCTACGACAATCTGCCGGAAGGTATCCGCAACGCCGTGCCAATTGTCCGGACCAACCAGGCCGAACTGCTGCTCGCCAACAATTCGAGCATCCGCGTCGGCACGTCGCTGCGCTCGGGAACGCTGCAATATCTGCACATCTCCGAATACGGCAAGCTGTGCGCCAAATATCCCGACAAGGCGCGGGAAGTGCGCACCGGCGCGCTGAATACGGTGCAGGCCGGCCAGCTTGTGTTCATCGAAAGCACGGCGGAAGGCCAGGAAGGGCATTTTTACGCGCTCTGCGACGATGCCCAGGTAAAGCAGCGCCAGGCGCTGGAGCTGACCGAACTCGACTTCAAGTTCCATTTCTTCCCCTGGTGGAAGGAGCCGCAATATGCCATCGCGCCTCAGGGCGTCATCATCAGTGAGGCTTTCGCCAAATATTTCGGCCAACTGGCCGAACAGGGCATCACCCTGACAGAGGGGCAGAAGGCCTGGTACGTCAAGAAGGCCGAAACCCAGCTCGGCGACATGAAGCGCGAATATCCCTCGACGCCGGCCGAGGCTTTCGAGGCGAGCGTCGAGGGCGCCTATTATGCCGACCAGATGGCGGTGGCCAATGCCGAAGAGCGCATCGGGGTTTTCCCGCACGTGGATGGTTATCCGGTTCACACCATCTCCGACATCGGCATGGACGATGCCAACAGCGTCTGGCTGTTTCAGGTGCTGCCCGGCCGTATCCGGATGATCGGCTATTTCGAGCATACCGGCACCGGCATGGACGGCATGCTCGACGAGCTGGAGCGGCGCGCGCGCGACAATGGCTATGTCTACGGCGTCCACAACATGCCGCACGACATCAAGGTCAGGGAATGGACGCGCGGCGGCATGACCCGCATCGAAATCATGCTGAATGAGGTCAAGGCGCGCGGCCTCGGCACGGTGCGCAAGGTCGAGCGCGCCTATGTGCATGACCGCATCAACGGCACAAGGCGCATATTGTCCAAGATCGAGTTCGACCAGGCCGGCTGCGCCGACGGCATCAAATGCCTGCGCAATTACCGCAAGGACTGGGACGAGGATCTCGGCGTCTTCCGCGACGAGCCGCTGCACAACTGGGCGTCACACGGTGCCGATGCTTTCGGCGGGCTGGCGATCATCTTCACCGGCTTGGCGCCCGAACCGCTGAAGCCGGAGCGTAAGCCGCTGCCGACATTCCAGACGATGACATTCAACGAATTTGCCCATGCCACCCCGAGACAGAGCGAGCGTGTTTGATGGAAGACGAGATAACGGCTTCAGAGAGCGGGCAGCGCTGGGACCCGGCCAAGGTCGGCGCCCGTTGGCAGCAGGAGCTCGAGCGCGCGCAGCGCTATTTCAAGTCCTGGCACGACCGCTGCGTCAAGATCGAGAAGATCTATCTCGACCAGCAATCGGACCAGACGAGCGCCGCCAAGCGCCGCTTTCCGATGCTCTGGGCCAATACCTCGGTGATGCAGCCGGCCGTCTATGCCCGTGTGCCGCAGCCGGTGGTCGAGCGCCGCTTCAAGGATGCCCAGCCGGTGGCGCGCATCGCCTCGGAGATCGTCGAGCGCAATCTCGCTTATACCGGCGACGAGGCCGATATCGATTCGATCATGCGGGCGGTGCGCGACGATTTCCTGCTCTGCGCCCGCGGCACGGTGTGGCTGCGCTACGAAGCCGATTTCGAGCCGCTCGATATGGGCGTCCAGCCCTCGGACCCGGCGGCAGCCCATCTACCCGAGAGTTTGCCCGGTGAGATGGGCGGGGCGCAGCCGGAAGCGATCAGCGACGAGCGTGTCTGCATCGATTACGTCCACTGGTCGGATTTCCTGCATTCGCCGGCGCGGCGCTGGAAGGATGTCACCTGGGTGGCGCGGCGCGTGCCGATGACCGACGAGGAGATGGAAAAGCGCTTCGGCCCCGAGGCCATGGCATCGCGGGCACCGGAAGGCACGGCCGGCAATAAGGGCGTCAGCCAGGCCGAGCGCCTGGAGAACGAGGGCAAGACCCATGTCTGGGAGATCTGGTGCAAGAGCGAGAATTATACCGTCTGGATCGCCGACGGTTCGCCGGTGGCGCTTGAGGTCTCCGAGCCGCCGCTCGACCTGACGCATTTCTGGCCTTGCCCGCGCCCGGCCTATGGCACGATGTCGACGAGTTCGCTGATCCCGGTTCCCGACTATGTCTATTACCAGCAGCAATGCGACGAGATCGATCTTCTCACCAAACGCATCAACAAGCTGACCGATCAGCTGCGGCTGAAAGTGTTTTATCCCTCCGGCGACGGGGCGATTTCGCCGGCGATCGAAAAGGCGATGCGGCCGGAGAACGACATGGTGATGGTGCCGATCCCGGAATGGGCGGCCTTTACCGACAAGGGAGGCTCGAAGGCAGTGGTGACATTGCCGATCGACGAGGTGCAGAAGGTGATCGTCGCCTGCATGTCCGCCCGCAAGCAGCTGATCGAGGATGTCTACCAGATCACCGGGATCTCCGACATCGTGCGCGGCGACACGCAGGCCTCCGAAACCGCGACGGCGCAGCGGATCAAGAGCCAGTGGGGCTCGATCCGCATTCGCGACCGCCAGGCCGAGCTGGCCCGCTTTGCCCGCGACATCATCCGCCTGGCCGGCGAAATCATCTGCGACCAGTTCCAGCCGGAAACGCTGATGCTGGTGAGCGGCATCAAGCTGCCCACGATGGCCGAGAAGCAGCGGGTCGAGATGCAGATGCAGCAGATGCAGATGGCCGCACAGCAGGCTGCGATGCGGGCACAGCAGACCGGCCAGCCGGCCCAGTCGTCCCCCGAAATGGCGCCGCCCGAAATGCCGCCGCAGCTGCAGCAGATGTTGGGGCAGCCGACGATCGACGAGGTGGTGCAGCTGCTGCGCAATGACAGTATTCGCGGCTTCCAGATCGAGATCGAGACGGATTCGACGATCGAGCCCGACGAGGACGCCGAAAAGCAGCGCCGCATGGAATTCGTCCAGATGGTCGGCGGCTTCATGCAGCAGGCGGGCGCGATGGCGCAGCAGAGCCCGATGCTGGTGCCGGTGATGGTCGAGACGCTGCTCTTTGCCGCCCGCGGCTTCCGGGCCGGCCGCCAGCTCGAAAGCACGCTGGAGCAGGTGGGGGCCCAGCTCTCGCAGGCGGCAAGCGCGCCAAAACCGGAGCCGCAGCCTTCGCCTGGCGAGATGGTCAAGCTGAAAACCGCCGAGGTGAAGGCCGGCGCCGAGCAGCGCAAGGCAGAACTCAGTGTCGCAGAGGCCGAGATCGAGCATCGCGCCACGGTGGAGCAGGCGCGCAGCGAGATGGCGGCGCAGGCATTGCAGCAGATCCGGGGGCAACAATTCCAGGGGCAGCAGCCGGCCTATCAGTGAACGGGAGCAAGGCATGAGAGAACGCTATTGCCGCGTCTGCGGCGGCTGGCACGCACTCGACCAATGGCCGCAGAACTGCCTGCCGGCGCAAAATGCGGCGCAGTCGGATCTGCCGGCACCGCATTTCGTCAGCGACAGCATCGATATCCAGTCGATGCATGACGGCAAGCATTACACCTCGAAAGCCAGGCTGCGTTCGGCTTACCGGGCAGCCGGGGTGGTCGAGATCGGCAACGAAAAGCCGCAGCCGATCGAACAGCCGAAGACGGATCGTAACGCAATCCGCAACGAATTGCGGCGGGTTTATACCGAATACAACGCCTGAACCGGGCATCAATCCCCGACATAGGAAATTTCCCCATGGATATGGAAGACCTGAACGAGGCCGGCAACGGCAGCGAAGATTTTGGTGCGTTCGACGACAAGCCATTGAGCGATAGGCCGGTCAGCATCCGCGACAGTTTGAAAGCGGCGATCGACACCGTCGAGGCCAGTGGACCGGGCGATATATCAGGCGATGGCGAAAACGGCCGTTGCCTGGCCAAGGGGCCGGAGCAAGCCTCCGCCACTCAGCGGCCAGGGCAGGCGCCGGCGGCAAATGCTGCAGCTGAGCAGACGCAGCAGAGCCGCGGGCAGGGCGGGGAACAGCCGGCAGCGAGCGGCAGCCGGGTTCCGCCCGGCTGGTCGGCGGAAGCCAAGGCGCAGTTCACCAGCCTTCCCCATGAAGTGCAGGCGGCGATCGCCAAACGGGAACAGGAGGTCGATAACGGCTTCCGCGTTCTGCAGGATTACAAGGGGCTCGAGGAATTCACCCCGATCATCCGCCAAGCCGGCATGACCCATGCCGATGTCATGCGCCGGGCGATCGACTGGGAGAGGGCGCTGATCCACGATCCCGTCAACACCGTCGTTCACGTCGCCAGGATGGCCGGGGTCAATCTGCACGCCCTGGTCAACGGTCAGACGGGAGAGATCCTGCAGCGCCAGCAGCAGGCCCCATCACAACAGGCCCTATCACAACAGGCAGGGCCGCAGCCTCGACACGTCAATGTCGAGGCGACGGTCGAACATGTTTTGCGGAAAAGGGACACCGAAACTCAAGTCGATGCCTTCCTTTCCGACCCGGCAAACGCGCACGCCGAAGATGTGCTCGACGACATGATCGCCCTCGTCAACGCAGGGCGGGCATTCTCGCTGCAGGACGCCTACGACGCCGCATGCTGGATGCGCCCGGACATTCGCCGGCAGTTGATCAGCCAGACTGCTCAAGCCTCCATCCCACAACTCCAAGCCCAGAGGGCCGCAGCGGCAGATCAAGCCCGCCGCGCCTCGCGATCCATCTCTGGTTCTTCCGCGCCGGGCCCGACCCGCGATGCGGCAAGAGGCCAGCCCACCTCCATCCGCGACTCGCTGCGCGACGCCATGCGTTTTTCGCGCGGCCAAGTCTGATCAAAGGCCAATTCTGATCAAAGGAATGATCGATGCCCATTTCCCCCAACCTCTCTGAAATCGTCACCACGACGCTGCGCAACCGCAGCGGCACGGTCGCCGACGACGTGACGAAGAACAACGGTCTTCTCACCCGTCTGAACAGCCGCGGCCGCAAGAAGCCGATCTCCGGCGGCCGTACGATCGTCCAGGAGTTGCAATATCAAGAGAATAGTACGTTCAAGCGCTATTCCGGTTATGACATCCTCAACGTCCAGCCCTCCGACGTCATCACCGCCGCCGAATACGATCTGAAGCAGGCCGCGGTCGCCGTCTCCATGTCCGGCCTCGAACAGCTGCAGAATTCCGGCGAGGATGCGATCCTCGATCTGCTCGAGCAGCGCATCGAGAACGCCGAAACGACGTTGAAAAACAACATCGCGCTCGATTGCTATTCCGACGGCACGGCCGACGGCGGCCGGCAGATCGGCGGCCTGCAGCTGCTGATTTCGACCTCGCCGACTTCGGGCACGGTCGGCGGCATCTCGCGCGCCACCTGGGGTTTCTGGCGCAATCAGAAATTCTCGGCCTCGGCCGATGGCGGCGCCGCGGCCACCAACGCCAACATCCAGAGCTATATGAACCGGCTCTATATGTCCTGCGTGCGCGGCTCCGACGCGCCCGATCTCGTCGTCGCCGACAACAACTTCTTCCGCCTCTACTGGGAATCGCTGCAGGCGATCCAGCGCATCACCTCGGCCGACAAGGGCATGGCCGGCTTCCAGTCGCTGCAATATATGGGCGCCGACGTGATTTTCGACGGCGGCTTCGGCGGCGGCGCGCCGCTCAATCAGATGTTCTTCCTGAACACCAAATACCTGTTCTACCGCCCGCACCGCGACCGTGACATGGCGCCGATCGGCGACGAGCGCATGAACACCAACCAGGATGCCTTCGTCCAGCTCATGGGCTTTGCCGGCAACCTCACCATGAACAACGCCTTCCTGCAGGGCGTGTTGTTCGCCTGATCGTCCACGAAAGGAACAAGCATATGTCGGTCGCATCAATCCAGTCCGATCGTCTTGGCGCGAACCCGTTCGTCGTCGAAGGCCCGATCGTTTCCGGCTCCGGTATTCCCGGGCCGAACTTCGCTCTCGGCGCGATTGCCGGCGGCGATCGTGAATCCGAATGGGTCTATTGCCAGCTGGTGCTGGCCGCGCAGACCACCCTGCAGCCCGGCCAGTGGTTCCAGTGGACCCGGGATTATGTCGCCTCGCTGCTGACCACGGCGGCAGCCGTCGTCGGTCAGCGCTGCGGCGTCTTTTCCGGCGCTGCCCAGCCGCCGACGCTGACCGGCGGCCCGGTCGGCGCCATCACCCTGGCGGCCGGCACCTATTACCTCTGGCTGCAGCGCAACGGCCAGGCGCCGTCGCAGGTGGCGACCGCAACGGCGGCCCTCGTCGTTGCCGAAACCACCGCCACCGCAGGCCAGGCGAGCGCCCCGGCCTCGGCCACCGCCACCACCAAGGCGATCGCCAACGTCAACTTTGCCGCCGCCAACCAGACGTTTACGGCAACAACGGTCAACGGCTCCAACCTGCTGGGGGCCATTGCCGGCCTGAGTGCCGGTTCCGGCCCGTTCATCGGCGCCGCGGTTTCCGGCACCGGCATCGCAGGCGGCACGACGATTGCGGGCATCACCTACAGCCCGAACGGCGTCGTCCAGAGCGTCACGCTTTCGGCCAATGCGACGGCCAACGGCACGGGTATCACCGTCACGGCGACGGGCGTGCTCGAGGCGACGCTGATGCGGCCGTTTCTGTCGAAGGTGAACTAAGCAATCGGCGGGCGTTTCGGCGCCCGTTTCGCCGATCGCTTCGTGTGGCGCGCCCAATCCGCCGCTTACCCCTCCCCAACCCCTCCCCACAAGGGGGAGGGGCTAACATGCCGCACCGCTTTACGCAGGATCATCGTCCATCGAGAGTGACAGCCGACAAGACCTTCCTTTTGATCGCCGCCGGGAATGACGGGTTAGCCCCTCCCCCTTGTGGGGAGGGGTTGGGGAGGGGTCTTCACGGACCGCACGACGTCACAGCAGGCGCTGCCCCCGCCCATCCCATCTCCCCGCCATCAACAGCGAGACCAGCACATGCCCGACAACACCGGAATCTACGCCTCCTTTAGCCTCGAACCGGTCGAACAGACCTTTCTGACCGAGAAGGAAGGCCGGCCGATTTTTGCCGATAAGGAATTCGTCCGCATCTTCATATCGGGCGACAAACACACCGAGGTCTACCGCGAGGTGACCGACAACGACAAACAGCGTTTTGCCGACGCCTATAAGCGCTTCAAGGAAGGGGCAGCGGCCCGCGAGCAGCTGACCGGTACGCCGCTTTCGCAATGGCCCTATCTCAAGCCCAGTCAGATCAAGGAGCTGGAGGCGGTCAATATCTATACCGTCGAGCAACTCGCCGCCCTTTCCGACACCGCCAAGCAGAAGATCGGCATGGGCGCCAACGAGCTGACCGCCGCCGCCCGAGCCTATCTCGCCACCGCCGAAAGCTCCAGCGCGGCGTCCGCCTTTGCCGCCGAGAACGAGCGGCTGAAGGATGAGGTGATCCGTCTGCAGGAGCAGATGAAGGAGATGGCCACTCGCTTCGAGGCGCTGGAAAACGAAAGCGGCAGCAAGTCTCGCGGTCGGCAAGCAGCCTGAAGAAGCTCTGACGCAAGCGCTGATACAAGCGCTGATACAAGCAGCCCCCTCATCCGCCTGCCGGCACCTTCTCCCCGCTGGGGAGAAGAGACTCGCGGCGACGTCTCGACTCCCTCTTCTCCCCAGCGGGGAGAAGGTGCCCGTAGGGCGGATGAGGGGGCCACACGGCGCAACCGTCATGCAAATTATGCCGCCATGCCCACAGCAACCGCGCTCAACCGGAGACCCCGCATGTCGCTCTTGACCATCATTCAGAACGTCTGCGCGGAAATCGACCTCGATCCGCCGACGGCCGTCATGTCCTCGGCGGATCCGCAGATCATGCAGTTGCGCATCCTTTCCACCCGCGCCGGCCGCGACCTGATGCGCGAGCATGACTGGTCGGCGCTGATGGTGCGGCGGCAGTTCGCAGCAACCGGTGCAAATCCGGAACCGGCCGAGCCGCCCGCCGACTGGAACCGCTTCGCCGCCAACGCCACGATCTGGAATGCCGCGCGCCTCTGGCAGCTCAACGGCCCTGTGGAGCCGCAGAGCTGGCAGCGCCAGACGATCCTCAACGCCAACCCGGTGCCGCAGATCTGGCGCATGGCCGGCGGCAAGCTCGACATCTACCCGAACGTTGCCGGCGAGACGATGGAATATGCCTATATCTCCGGCTTCTGGGTGGCGGTGAATGGCGGTGCGGCGACAGCCGACACCTGGGCCAACGACACCGATACCGCCCGTCTTCCCGAAGATCTCCTCGAACTCTCGCTGATCTGGCGCTGGAAGCGGGCCAAGGGCCTCGATTACGGCGAGGAGATCGCCAGCTTCGAGCGCTCCAAGGAAGCGGCGATCGGCGCCGACCGGGCCGCAAGCCCCGTCGACCTCTCGCTGCCGGCGCGGGGTGAGGGGCCGGAGAATTATTGGTCCGGCACGATCACGGGGGCAAATCCATGACCCGCAGACCTGTTCCCGCAAACGGGCGCACCGGCCGGGTTTCGCCGAGCAAAGACTGGATCGCGCCGATCGGCGGCTGGCGAACCGATGTCGAGATGGCCGATATGCCCGCGGATGCGGCGTTTCAGCTCGACAATTTCTTTCCCGAAGCCAACCGTGTGCGCGCCCGCTATGGTTTTCTCGCCTTCTCCACCGGCCTCGGCGGCGATGTGCAGACGGTCATTCCCTATTCGGGCGTCAGCAACAGGCTGTTTGCCGCCGCCGGCGACAAGATCTTCGACGTCACGGTGGGCGGTGCGGTCGGCGCGCCCGTCGTCTCCGGCATGGCGAGCGCCCATTGGTCGGTGCAGCAATATACCAACCCGGCCGGCCAGGAATTCCTGCGTCTCGTCAATGGACTGGACACGCCGCTGATTTTCAACGGCACCTCCTGGACCAATAATTTTCTGGTGGGCACCGCAGCGCTCGCCACCCAGAACGTCGCCGTCCGCAACACGGCCTATACGCTGAGTTTCTTCGGCACCGGCTCGGTCACGCTCTCCGGCGCTTTCTCCGGCACGCTGAACGGCACCGGCGTCAACAACCGCGTCTCGCTTTCCTTCACGCCGGCGGCCGGCACGCTTGTCGTCTCCGTGACGGGAACGGTCACCAATGCGCAGCTGGAAAAGGGCGCGGCCGCGACCCCCTACGTCGCCTCGACGATGATATCAGGCATATCGGACTCGTCGCTGCTGATCGCGGTCACCGCCTATCGTTCACGCCTGTGGTTCATCGAGAAGAATTCGACCAATGTCTGGTATCTCGCCACCGACGCCGTCAGCGGCGCGGCAACGGTCCTGCCGGTCGGCGGCAACATGAAATATGGCGGCACGCTGGTAGCGATCAACGTCTGGACGATTCCGGTTTCGACGGGCCTGCAACAGTGCCTGGTGCTGATCTCCTCGGAAGGCGAGGTGATCGTCTTCCAGGGCTCCGATCCCTCGAGCGTTTCGAACTGGGGCCTGATCGGCACCTTCAAGCTCGGCCGGCCGCTCGGCAGCGACCGCTGCCTGCTGTCGGTCGGCGCCGATCTGGCGATCATGACCACCGACGGCATCGTGCCGATCACCAAGGCGGTGCAGCTCGACCGCGGCGCCACCAGCCTCGGCGCGATTACCGCGAGAATCGGCCCGACATGGCGCGAGACGGTGGCGGCAACAGGCACGACCTCGCAGGAGTGGCAGCTTTCGAGCTTCCCGGCCAGGCAGATGGCGATCGTAAACCTGCCGTCCTCCTTCGGCCCCTATCAATATGTGATGAACACCGAAACCGGCGCCTGGTGCCGCTTCGTCGGCATGCCCGCCTCCTGCTGGGCGAGCTGGCAGGACCGGCTGTTCTTCGGAGCCGGCGACGGCACGGTCTACGAGGCCGAGGTCGGCGCCAACGACAATGGCGTGGCGATCGACGCGCTGATGGTCGGCGCCTGGAGCCGCTATGGCGACGGGCTTTCGACCAAGCTCTCGAAGCTGATCGGAGTAACGGCGCAGATCGGCGTTTCCTCGCTGATGTATGGCGGGATCTCGGTGGATTACCAGACCAAGATTCCGACAGCGCTGCTGTCGTCGGTCGAAAACAACGCGGCGGCGAAATGGGGAACGGCGGTCTGGGGCGTGTCGAAATTCCCCGGCGTTTCGCTGGTGCGCAAATTCGCCTCCGCCGGCGGGGCGGGTTCGGCCTTGGCGCCGACCATCCGGGCGCTGATCTCAGGCTCGTCCGGCTCCGTCTCGGAAGCCGCCGTCGTCGGCGGTTCGGTGCTTTACGAGAGAGGCACGCCGATTTGATCGTCTCCGAACCGCGCGCGGAAATCGCCGCCTGGGTCGGCGGCCGGATCGGCGTTTCCTTCCACTCGCCTTACACCACGCTTGCCCATGTCGACCGCGGCCGGATCATCGCCGGCTTCGTCTTCAACGTCTGGACCGCGCATGACGTCGAGGTCTCGCTTGCCGCCGACCGGCTGACGCGGACGCTGATGCGATCGGTCTTTCACTATGTCGTGCGTCAGCTCGGCTGCCGACGCGCAACCGCCAGGACCCGGGCCGACAATATCGACGCCCAGACGATGCTCGCAAGGCTCGGCGCCCGGCTGGAAGGCCGGCAGCAGGCCTATTTCGGCGACTGCGACGGCCTGCTTTACGCAATCATGAAGGAGGATTTCCCCTATGGTCTCCACGCCGAAGGCCCCGAAGGCGCCTGATCCGACACAGACCGCGGCGGCACAGACGGCCACCAACGTCGACACCGCCATCGCCAATGCGGGCTTGAGCCACACCAACCAGTACACGCCGGATGGTTCGCTGGAATACAAGGTCAGCGGCTACCAGACGATGAAGGACCAGACCGGCAAGACTTACCAGCTGCCGACCTATTCCGCCTATCAGACCTATTCGCCTCAGAACCAGGCGATCTACGACCAGACGCAGCAGACGCAGCTCGGCCTCGCCAGGCTCGCCAACGACCAGACCGGCAAGATCTCCGGCATCCTCGGCACCAATGTCGATCTGAGCGCCGGCAATGTCGACAATTATGTCAACGATCACTGGCAGTCCGGCTTCAACAACCAGTGGGATCGCGACCAGGCGAGCCTTGATCAGAGCCTTGCCGACAAGGGCATCTCGATGGGCTCGGCCGCTTACGACAACGCCATGCGCGATTTCTCCACCCGCAAGCAGGCCGCCTCCGACCAGTATCTCGGCGACATGTATTCGAATGCCCAGAACGCCATCCTGACCGAGCGCAACCAGCCGATGAACGAGATTTCGGCGCTGATGTCGGGCTCGCAGGTGCATCAGCCGAACTACGTCAACACGCCGACGACGCAGCTGCCGAACGTCGACCAGGCCGGACTGATCAACGACAATTTCAACCAGAAAATGGGCCTCTACGACCGCCAGGTCGCCCAATCCAACGCCGCGATGGGCGGCCTTTTCGGGCTCGGCGGAACACTCCTTGGCGGCTGGGCGAAGTCCGACCGGCGGCTGAAGGAGGACATCAAACGCGTCGGCACGCTGGATAACGGCCTGCCGGTCTACGCCTTCCGCTACAAGGACGGCGGCCCGACCCAGATCGGCCTGATGTCCGACGATGTGCGCAAGACCCATCCGGACGCCGTCTTCGAACACGCGGACGGCTTCGACCGCGTCTTCTACGAAAGGGCAGTGGCATGATCCCAACCATCTTCGCCGGCAATACCGGCAGAACCCAGGGCGACATCGACGACAAGCGCAAGCAGCTGGCCTACGCCATGCTGGAGCAGGGCATGGATGCGAGCCCGGTGCAATCCCCCTGGCAAGGGGCGGCGCGGCTGGCGCAGGCGCTGATGGGCGGGCTAGCGATCAGGCAGCAGGATCAGGAGCGGCAGGCTGCTGCGGCCAAGGCTCCCGCCGCGCCGACGGACGTGCCTGCCACTCCGCCGGCGAAGCCCCCCGGCTTCCTGCAGTCGCTATTCGGCGGAACGGAAGAGGCGGCACCTGGCTCAACTGGCTCGTCGATCCGGAAAACGAAGCTACAAGGGAATGTTGCCCCTCCAAGAATTTTCTAGACCCGGCAGGGTTCCGGTCAATCTATCGGCGCGATGACGCCAGCGGAGTGTAAACTATGACAGTATTGACACCTGAGCAGCAGCAAGCCCTTGACCGCGCACGGGCCCGGGTGCAGCTCAAGCAGCCCCAGGATCAGCCGCCGCCACCTTCCGGGCGTCATCTAACGTATGAGGAAGGGTTGGCAGCTCTTGATACCGCGGGGCCATACGGCTACGGCACCGTCCTGTCTGGCATCGTCGATGGCATACCTATTGCCGGGCCATATCTTCTGGGGGGAGCGAAAAAGGCAGCCGCCGGTCTCCGTTCCCTCCTATATGGAGGGAGCTATGATGATCAGCTCCGTATTGTGAACGCCATCGATCAAGAGGCCAAGATTGCGCATCCTAATGTCAACACAACAGGGCAAGTAGTCGGTGCGGTTGGTGGAACCGTTCCGGCCGTTGCTGCTGCACCCGAAATGTTCGGCGCTGGCGGGGGTAGCATGTTGTTGCGCTCGCTGCTCTCGGGCTTTACCGGCAGCGGTATTGGTGCCGCAGACGCCGCCGTCAGAAGTGACGGCGATCCTGAGAAAACTCGCTGGGGTGCACTTGAGGGGGGGCTGTTTGGATTGGGTGGCCCCTTAGCGGGGGAAGTTATCGGAGCCGGTGTCAAAGTAACCGCGCAGGGCGCCAAGGCTCTCACGCGCGCACTCCTCGGAGAGGAATTAGCTTCAAAGCCGCCGCGCGACATGCTTGCAGACCTGGCGAGGGATTCTCGCAATTGGCTCGCGAAAGTTTCTGATTCGGATAAGCTCGCTGCGGCTCGTAACCAATTCGACAAGCTCGGGTCGGAGGCGATGCCGGCAGATGTCTTGCCAGAATGGCTCGGCGCCGCCAAGGCCGGTGTCGCCCGGGAATCCACGCGGAGCAAAGTCGTGGGACCGCTGAATGAACGTGGCTCTACGGCGGGCAGCCGTCTCAAGTCGGACCTCGAGACAAATCTTGGGCCGGATCCGGTTCCGTCCACAATCGACAGGGAACTAGAAGCCAGCCAGGCGCGGGTGGAAAGTCAGTACCGCCCGATGGTTATGGGGCAACCGCCTCATGACTTCAAGCCAGTTGCGGAGCGACTCGATAGATTGATTCCGTATCGGCGAGGTGGCGAACAGAGCGATCTGCTTGATATCAGGAGCATGCTCAATGACTTTGGGAAAGACACCGTCTCTTCCGACCCCGCCATAGCGTACGAAACACGCCGCGCAATCGATCGGCTTCTGGATGATGCCAAAGATTCGGAAGTCATCGAAACCCTCGAGGGCATTCGCGGGATGATCGATGCTCGATTTTCCTCCGGCGTGAAGGGGCTCGACGCGCAATCTGCAGAATTGGGCCGACAAAGGGAGGGCTTACTGCAGGGGCAGTCCGTTCTCGCCGATGGGCCGCGCGCCATGCACCCCGTAGAGCTTCAGGAGAAACTGGTGGCGGGTGCCGAACCGCAGGGTACGCTGATTGGCCCCTCTGCGGAGTCAGCGCGCATGCGGCAGGGAACCCTCGGCGACATCTATCGTGCGGTTGGAACCGACGCCAATGATATGAACACGCTACGCAAGGTTATTCGCGGCAATGGCGACTGGAACCGCGAAAAACTGGGAATAATGTTCGGGCCTGAAAATGCCGATGCGTCACTCAATGCCATCGATCGTGAAGCTCTTTTTGCCAAGACGAAAAACGGTGTAACCAGCGCAGCCGACATGGCAAGGGAGGCTGGGTTCGAGAAGTATCTCGGCGAGGTATCCAAGCCTCCCGAAGTGCCCACGGATAAGAGCTGGACCGATCTCGGCCTGACTACGGCTCGCCGTCTTGTGCGATCCCTCTTTGAGCAGAATGCAGGCGCCCACGCAGCTCGCGTAGCCGACGAAGTGGCTCCGCTGAGTGTGCTTCGCGGTGAGCAGCGTGATGCGCTAATGGAGGCACTCATGCGCCTGGGACGCGAAAACATAATCGACCAGCAACGCAGTTTACTGATCAATGCGCTTTTCCAGGGTGGCGGAAAGGCTTATCCGCTCCCGCCAAGCGAGAAGCGCAAATGATCTCAACGGGACGGCGATGGAGGACGTATCAATAGCAGGACGTGCTGACCTGACGGACTAGACCGCCGACCCAGGTGCTTGTCGGCGTCGAGGTGCAGTTCATCGACCGATAGCTAGGCTGTCGCTGCAGCCCCTGATTGTAACCTTGTCCGCCTACGATAAACGCTTTGCAAGCGCCAGACTGAAAGGCGGTATCCAAACGCTCAAACCTTACGAAGGAAACCGTCGCGGTAGCGACGCTCCACGTCACGGCCCGGCCGCGTTTCCTCGCGAGAAAAGAAAACAGGATTGACTTCGCAGCCATCCTACAATCCTCGAACTGAGTTATCTCGCTTCCTTTGAGCTCTTGCTTCTAACCAGCACATTCATACCGCCACCTTCCGCTATCATCGCGCGTACTTTGTCGGCGTCTTCGGGCAGCTTCCTGCCGGAAGCCATTTCACCGATCTCGTAGCCGCCCTCCCAGAGAAGCTTCAACAAGCTGTCGAAGTCTCCGGGATTCTCGGCGTAAACATACGGGGCCAATTCAAGCATTATCCGCGGCTGGAACTTTTTAAGAGTCACCGTCGCCCCAAGTAGAACCGCAAGCTCATTTCCGTCGACGTCAAGTTTTATGAAATCGACCTTGCCGACCCCAAGATCCCGCAGTGTTTCGTCCACGGTGCCGAGCCGTGCGCCCTGTGTCGACATGAGACGACCGTGGTGTTCGCTATGCAAATCTTCAGCAACTTCGAGCGGCCAGCTTGAATAGACCGCTTCGGGCATCGCTTCGGCCGCACTTGCCATAAGCATCATCTGGTGGGCGTCGATTCGCTGGGCGAGCGTCGGGTTGAGCGCAATATTGGCGTTCTGTTTCGCGAATGCATGAGCCGTCGGCTCGAAGGAGATTACCCTGCCGGCTCCGCCCACCAATTGCGCCAGAGGCAGCGTATGAGAACCCACATTGGCGCCGATATCGAGGACGATGTCTCCATCCCCGATCAGCTCTCTATACCTATCGAGCGTTCTGACCTCGAACCCACCCAATAGGTAAATCGCGAAATCAACGCCGTCTCTCAGGTCCAGCGACCAATTTATTCCCCGGCGTTTCGCGATCACGGTGGCGGGTAAGCCAACGCAACCCCGGACGAACAGGACAGCTTTAGATAGAGAGCGAGCGATCAGGATTTTGTTGCTGGTGGATAACATTGTCCGCACGTCGCCTTTAAGTGATATTGGGATGGGCGGGCGCTCTTCTTGCAACGATCAGATTGCAATATTGGCCCGCGTTTTTTGGATCGAGGCTCTCGTCATTGAAAGCAGTGCCGGGTGGATCCGCAATGTTGTGGAACTCGAAATTCAGCATCTTCAGGAATTGGGTGAGCTCGGACGGGTTCACTGACGCTTTCGACAAACCGTAAGGCCAGAACTCCATGAAAACCCGAATGTCGCGGTTCTCTCGCAGGACCCGCTCGGCACCCTGCAGAACGCTCAACTCGTATCCCTGAACATCGATTTTGATAAAATCGACCCGTTGCCCTGGCGAAAAGTAATCGTCGAGCTTCACCAATGGGACGTCGATGCTCACTCGCCCGTCGCCGCTATCGAATGTTCGGTGATCGACATTCAGCTCGGCCGAAACATACAGCCTTGTGGTGCCGCTGGCCGCTCCGACCGCGGCGTGCCGCAGCGATACATTCGACAAGCCGCTTACCGTCGCTTCAAGCTTTTCGAAGTTCGCCGGCGCCGGCTCGAAGGCATGCACATGGCCGGTCGCTCCCGTCAGAGCGGAGAACATACGGGTATATATTCCGATATTTGCACCGATATCTGCGACGATCATGCCCGGCGAAATCATCTCGCGCATCAGTGCGCGCTCACGTCGTTCTGAAACTGCCTTCCATACGGAATAGAGAGGGTAATAAAGTGGATAACAGTGTCGATAGAGCCAATCGGCGAGACGCAGCAAAACCATCCCTACACCTCTTCTTTTGATGTGAGGCGGGCCGTGAAGAATGAGGCGAACACCTTGGGCAGCGCGGTGCCTATTGCTCTGTCGAGCTTGAAGTAAGGCTTATAAGCCCAACCAGGCACAGGATACTTTCTCGATATCCCGCCTGTCACCATATAGGAGAGCGAGGTGAAATAGCTGATCCTCGTCTTCTCGAGGCTATAGCAATCTGCAAGCTCAGCGAGCCAGTCCGGCCGCTGAAAGAAGATCATATGTGGCATAGCCTGATTTGAGGTCGAAAGAGGACCCTGAACGGTATCCAGAACCGGGCGGCGGATACTGAAATCCACCGGCTCATGATGGAGAAGTTTATACATCGGGTAGGATAGCCAGGACAAATAGGGTTCCGTCACATACACCCTGCCGCCCTTTGTGAGCTTTCGCGTTGCTCCGCGGAGGAAAGCAAGGGGATCCTTCAGGTGATGCAGAACATTGGTCATGGTAATCACATCGACGCTGTGGTCCGCGATGTCAGGCAAGCTCGCGATCTCGTGGCAATCGAAGACAAAGTCCAAATAGTCTAACTTCAGCACATCGGAGGTGATGACATTCGGTAGGAAGCCCTTGAGAGGCGATGTTCCGCTCCCGATTTCCAGAACGGTATTCGTGGCAATATCCGGTTCCTGCCGAAACATCTCCTGGTAGAGCTCACCATACCAGTGCATCAGGTTCGGATTTGCGCTTAGCCGCGTGCGATTTGCCAGCGTCTGAGCAAGATCGGCCTCATAGAGAGCGCTTTCGGATTCCATCGTCAGAGAAACTTTATTCGTCTTGCCGCAAAAACCAGCATGGCCAACAGGATGGCACCGTGGCGCCAACGCGAGATGTTCGTTTCACCGTAGAGTCTTTCACGATAGCTGATCGGAACCTCGACGATCTTAAGGCCCATCCGCGCGGCACCGAAGATCAGATCGAAATCGCCAAAGGGATCGAAATCACCGAAGTAGGATCGGTTTGCCTGAAGCTTCAGATAGTTGGAGCGGCTGATCACCTTGGTACCGCACAGGGTGTCCTTGTATCTCTGGCCAAGAACGAAGGAGAAAGCCAATGCGAAAAACTTGTTGCCCAGGAGGTTGAAGAAACGCATGGCCTCCTTTTCCATGGGGTAGACCAAGCGAGTGCCGTTGATGAACTCGCCTTTCCCGTCCTTGATGGCATTGTAGAATTTCGGCAAATCCTCGGGCGGGACCGTCATGTCCGCGTCGAGAATCATCAAGACTTCCTTTGTGGCCAGCGAAAAACCCTTCCTGACGGCATCGCCTTTACCCTTACCGTCCTGCTGGGCAATCAGGATGGTGCGTTCGCCGCCATAACGCTGTTGCGCTTCCTGGATCGCCTTCCACGTCGCGTCGGTTGAATTGCCTTCGACAAAAATGAGTTCATCATCCGGCCCCATAACCGGCAACCGTTTGACAATATCCTCGATATTTCCGGCCTCGTTTCTCGCTGGAACTACAATTGACACCGACGGCTCCGCCTTCGGCGCGGCATCGCCGATCGGCCTCGCAATCGCGATGTTGAGAAGGCAGAGGGTTCGAAGAAGCGGAAGAGGAGCAAGGCAGCGATTAACAAAGCCACTGATAAGTGGGATGTAAACCGGAATTAGGATCTTCTGGTCCAGTCGTATCAATTCGAAGTCTTCGAGCGTCAAAAGATTCTCGATGTCTTCATGGGCAAGCCAATTCGATTCAGGAACCCGCCGGCGCAGGCCGAGCTTGGATGCGAGAGTCGCAAGCGGCCGCCACATGCTGCTGTAATAGGTAAGGACAAGCCGTGTTTCTTGCGAACACAATGCACGTGCCTGAGCGAACATGCTCTGTATGTCTCGTTCGTAATGGATGAGGCCGCTGATGACCAGGTAATCAGGTTTGGTGTCAGCGACGTCTTCGATCTTGACGACCTTGTGCTCGTCAAACTCATTCACAGGTTCTGCAGCTTGTGTTCTCGAGCGAAACGCCACCTTGCCCTGAGGAAATTTGCCAACCAGAAGCGGCGTCGTCGGATCGATCTCGACCACGGAATTTTGGCCTAAGACGAAGAGCCCAATGTATTTTCTCAAGAGAGAATAGAAATAATTCTTCATAGAGTTACCTCGGCGCCAAGCGGTTCAAGCGCCAATGTCCCAGGATGAGGGCTGCAGGCACGACATAGACGACAAAAAAGAGAAAATGAACGGCCGTTGCCAGGAGCAACCCCTCCGACGGCGAACGCCCTAGCAATACGAATGCCGAAACGACGGATGCATGGAAGGTGCCGACTCCGGATGGCGCAGCTGGGATCATCAGGCCCAACCCGCCGGCAAACAACATGAACAACGACTCTTGATAACTCAGCGCGATGCCGACAAAACGGGCGACGAAGATATACGCAAGGGCGTATGCCGAAAGCCACAAAGCGAGTGTGAGGAAGGCCGGAACGATAGTCACGGACAGAGTTAAGCTTCGTGCGGAATTTCGGATAAAAGAAATAACGTGACGGTCAAAGAAATCCTGACGTCGCAGGAGACCGAAGACAGGTCGCAATATCGGGACAAGCCGATCGCCGAAATTCCTTATCAGAACTGCCGATAGAAATATCCCAACCAATGCACCAAGCATGATGACCAAAAGAACATTTCGGTATTCGGAATTCAATGTATGACTCAGTAAAACCAAAGAAAATATGCCGACCGAAATGATCGTCACCAGGTCAACCATCTTTTCGACCAGAAGCCTGCCAAGAGCGTCTCCGTAGGGGACAGTCGCGACAACTCGGCTGTAATGTACACGCAAAAGGTCTCCGCCTCTCGCAGGCAGGAACATGTTGGCGCCCAGGCCGAGTAGGGAGGCCATGAGGGAGGTTCCGTAACCGATCCTGCCATCCAGCAACAGGCGCCATCGCACCGCATAAGCTGCAGCGATACCGAAGGTAACAAGCATAAACCACAGGAGCGATGTGACGGATATTCCGCTGCGAAAAATGCGGATGGCTTCTTCCCAATCCACCGCCCTTAGCAGGAATATCAGGAGGACAAGGCTTATTGCGGAAGCTATAAGCATCTGCAGGCGTTGATGATTGAAGAGGCCAGTTGTCACGTTTTCTGATGTTCTCTTTCGAAGCCGCGCCGACTTTAAACCGCAAGTGTCTTCTCGGATCGCTGCCCCTAACATATCACAACAATCAGGGGCAACCCCGAGACCTCTTCCTTTCACAGGAGTTGCAGTATGGCGACAGAGCTGCTCTCGGTCCGTGGCCTGCTGCCTTTTGATTCAGGGGCAATTGGGCCAGCCGCGCCTTTGCGAAGCGGTTTTCTAAATCAATCACTGTCGTCAGCAAGAGCAAAAATCTCGCCGCTCCATGCTTGGTATTTATCTCCCACCTCGCGAACCAACTGGTTCAGCCCACGCGTCTAACTGACCCACGGATGGCCGCGCTTGCTGAAGCTCTTCTTTCGCAAAGGCCGCTCAGGTCAGGCAATAACCAAATCAGTAGGCAGCATGCCAGCAGGCCACCGATAAAAGGAACGGCGGTTCCTTTGATGTCCCAGGAGAGCTGCGGTCAGCAGCCCGAAAAGGTGGGCCTCTCACAGAGTGTCTCCATCCGCCAGTGGAGAAGAAACAGAATGCAACTCATTTTATTCGAGTGCATTGCGGCAACAATCAACCCCTTCTTTCGGAGCAGGTAAATGCCCAGAAACCCATCAACCGGCGTCTATTCGAAGCCGGCAGGAACAACGCCTTCGGTAGGGCAGGTCATCGACCCGGCGCCGTGGAACGCGCTGACCACCGACCTCGGCAACGAGATCACCAATTCGCTGCCGCGCGACGGCTCGGCGCCGATGATCGCGCCGCTCAAGGCGGCCGGCGGAACCGTGTCCGCGCCGGGCGTCGGCTTCGCCTCGAACCCGCAGACCGGCCTCTATCTGAAGGGCGGCGGCCTGCTCGGCTTTGCCCAGAACGGCGTCGATGTCGCGTTCGATCAGGATCTGGTCTATGCGGCCAAGTCTGGCGATTACACCGCGATCGCATCCGACGATAATGCTATCCATCGCTTTACCGCGGCGGCCACGCTCACCCTCACCGCCGCGGCCACGCTCGGCGCAAACTGGCACACCAAGGTGATCGCCGACGGCGGAGACGTGACGGTTGATGCGAACAGCTCGGAGACGATCGACGGAGCCGCAACGCTCATCATTCCAAACGGCTATAGCGCTCTCATCATCTGCGACGGATCGGCGTTCTATACCGACAAAATCATATCGCTCTTCCAGGCGATCACCTTCGGGCAATGCCGGCTTTCTCTTTCCGGCGGGAATCTGCTGCTCTCGCGGTTCAATGGTTATTTCCTGACCATCAACGGGAAGCACTATTCCATCCCGTCCGCCGGCGTGACCCTCGCACCATCCGGCCTGACTCCAGCCACCCTCTATTACATCTACGCCTACATGAACTCGGGCACGATGACGCTGGAAGCCTCTGCAACGGCCTCTGCGCTAGACAGCACGACCGGCATCCGCATCAAGAACGGTGATGCGACGAGAACCCTTGTCGGCATGGCGCGCCCCGTAACGGGTCCTGCATGGTCTGACACGTTGGCGCAGCGCTTCGTGCGGTCATGGTACAACGAGCCTACCCTCGTCATGTTCAACAACTTCACGGCCAATCGGACGACGACAAACACATCTCTCACGGAACTCAATACCGAGATTCGCAACGAATTTTTGCTCTGGACTGGTGAGTACGTCGAAGCCACTGGAGCCGGTTCGTCGATCAATGGCACGTCGAACGGAGGAACAAAATCCTCAATCGCTTTCGACGGCGCCCCCCCTGAGCCGTCTGGGTTCGTTGCAATTATGGCCAATTCAGACGCAACAGCCTTTAGCACCCAGGCCGTCAAAAGCGGCCTTTCGGAAGGATACCACTATCTCACGCTTGTCTGCGCTGTGCAGGGTTCTGGCACTGGCATCTGGTATGGCGATTTCGACGGTCGGCGCACATCTATTAAATCAAGGATTTCACGATGACGTTAAAAGTTACTCCCGGCACCGGCATTCGCGTGTTCGGAAACAGTTACGCGTGCCCCGGTACGGCTGCATTTGGAATGACCTATGCAGGCCGGCTAGGGATTTTGTCGGCGGTGGCACGGAAAACCGCGCAATAGCTGGTGAAGGGACGAGAGCAACCACCCAGCAAGGCTATTCCTTTCACCCCTATAGTTCGCGCGCGAAGCCGGTCACATGGGATTGCATGCTCAACGATATCTGCCGTTATGGCGTCGATGCACTCCCTGCCGTAGGCCCATCACTCGATGTTTTCTTGTCGTAGGCATTTGCCGGCATGGCGCGTCCAGCCTCATATCCTCAGGTGATCAAACAGGGGCATGGTCTCCGCTCGGGAATACTTACGGCGGGAAAGCGTCGTTTTCAGTGGCGCATCAGCCATGTACACAAACCGATGTCAACGCCAGCTATCGCTAACCTTCACGGCTGATCAGATCGCTGTTCGTTCCCATCTGGCCGAAAATTCGACTGGTGGGACGCCATACCAGGATCTCGATATTGAGATTGATGGGCTACCAGTCGGGGTGTTCGACTTTGCCGGTCATGCGCTGCCTCGTGAGCGCTCTTGCGGAGCGGCAAAGGTGTTCTGAATCCTCGGTCCGGGAAGCCACACGATCACCGTGAAGCCGACCGCTTCACCGGTCATCATGGACGAACCGCGCTACTTCGAATGATCCAGAGGCGCCTAACTACGGCTGGACGATTGCCGAGCAAGCAAACGCCATTATTGACAGCGTTGTTGCTGAATGGGTAGCCGATGCCTTCCCTGTGGTGGTCATACCAGCGAATGAGTTTTTCGATCCGAACAGAGATTGCGGCGCCGATAAGATCCACCCGACGGCTGCCGGTCACTACAACCTTGCCTGCGGCTTTATCTCAAGAATGCGCTTTTGATGCAGTTGTGCTGCCCCAGCGTCGATCGTGTGGAGCATTCGTCTGCGCCAGTCGGCGTGCTCCATGGGATGAACAACAAGCGCGTTGCAATAACAGCGATTGCTGCAGCCACCAGGACATTGTGTGAGCGCATGATCGTTCCCCTTTGCCATCCCCTCCCGCAGCGAAAGCGGGACTGACCTCTTCCACAAACTGGAGCCCCCATGCGCCTTGTAAAGCACAAGCGCCGCGTACTCGCGCGGTCGCTATCGATGTGGTGCGTCTATGCCGCCGGCTTTCTGGAGGTCGTGCCGTACATCGTCCCGTATCTGGACGACTGGATACCGAAATGGCTGTCCATACTCTTCCTGGCGGCATCTCCGATCGCTCGCCTTATTCACCAGCCGGCCCTCAAGGAAAACGAGAATGACAGGTAGGATGAAAAAGGGCAGCGCGGTTGCCGCGGCTGCTGTGGCGCTTGTCGGCAGCTTCGAAGGGCTTCGCCAGAATGCCTATCCCGATCCTGCCACAAAGGGACAGCCGTGGACGATCTGTTACGGCAGCACCAATGGCGTGAAGCCTGGCGATCGCAAGACGGTGGAGCAGTGCAAAGCGCTGCTGGCGCTGGAGCTCAAATCCTATGCGCGCGGCGTCGAAAGCTGCGTGCGCGTGCCGCTGCCGGATGCGCGTTTCGTGGCGTTGACCTCGTTCGCCTATAATGTCGGCGTTAAGGCGGCCTGCGGCTCGAGCGCGGTCAGGCTCATCAACCAGGGCAGGACGGCCGAGGGCTGCGAGGCGCTGTTGAAGTGGAACCGCGCCGCCGGCATCACCTTTCCGGGCCTCACCCGGCGCCGGCAGAAGGAACGCCAGTTCTGCCTCGAGGGCATCTGATGTTCTCCCTGCTCGACACGCTCAAGATGGGCGCCGGCATCGCCGCCGGCCTGGT
>NZ_LOKU01000050.1:0-23276 GCF_002211295.1 Rhizobium sp. N122
TTTTTCAACGACCATTGCTGCTGATCACTGCCGTTGAGCCGGCTCGCTATGCTCTCCCTACCCCTGGTTTGCAGCCAATCACTAAACTTTCGTTGATTGCTGGCCAGTCTCCAGACGACTCTCCTCTTGGAAGTCGAGGCCGATCCGAGCTTGCTCAGCTCTTCGTTGGCCAAGGCATCAATCATGAGGGCGTCGTCGGGATAAGGATCATGTATCTGGCGCCCCATCAGGCGCGGCCCAGGTCCAACGGCTTGGAGTTCTTGCCCCTCAGGCGCGAGCCTCCTGAAATGAGACAGTGCTGACTTAAGACGGTCCTGACCATCCCCACCGCTTGCCCAATAATCCGCGATATCAACGGCTAGTGAATCTGGATCGTTTAAAAGCCGAGAAGCCATCGAATCTCTGTTCTCTGCTCGGAGCCAACGAGCGAACCCCCTAAGAATCCCTAAATTGGTCGTCAAGGTACGCTCGGGAACCCTTCCGTCCCCTCGGCCGATGCTACCGTCGGGTAGAATTTCGTAGTTTCGGACTGCTTCCGCGAACTGGTTGATGCGGGACTCGTCATCGGAATGCATGTCCCGGTCGGCGGGGCGACCACGCTTGGCGTAATCGACGCGAACCTTGGTTGAGACCACGTGAGTCTCCGTTGCGGCATCGACGTCTTGCTGCCCCGAACTCCGCGACGACGTCTTGCCGCTGCTCAATCCGAACGCCTTCTTGAACCCTGACGCCATGCGCGACGTAAATCCGCGGCGTTTGCCCTGCGGCGGCGCGGCGACTTCGCCCGCCTCCGCCATATTGCTCGATGTCTTGCTCCCCGAGCCGCCGAATCGCAAGCTGCTGGAGCCCGCCCGAGAGACGTCTATGCTGTGGCGGGCGCCGCTCAACGAGTTCTCCGGCGCCAACGACTGCGGCGTCACTCGCATCGAACCGCCCACGGATCTGCGACGCGGCACACGGTCGCCGGCGTCACTGTCGTGCGAACCGAGGCGCAAGTCGCTCAGATCCTGTTCCACATCTCGTCTCTGTGAATTGTACTCCCGGATCCAGGCGTCCGTATCGAAAGCTCCGGTCACGCCTTCGATCCACTCACTTACTTCGCGAGAATCGTCATCGCGCGGCTGGTTCCGTCTTGGGTACATCGATGCCGGTCCTCCGGAAATCAAATTTGGAACCTCGATCCTATTGACGCCGGACGGCTCTCCTTCCCGTCGAAGCAGGACGAACAGTCGCCGATAGCCGAAACGCCGACGCTCGTTTGCAAGGTCACGCAGCTTTGCCCGCAGCGCCACCTCCGGCGGTCGGCAGGACCGATAACGCACCGTCTTGCGGTCGGCGGATATGATCTGGCAGGCCCGCCGCTCCGAAAGACCCATCACGGCCTTCAGATGCGTGACGGCTTCACGCTTGGCGGCAGGCCCTACCATTTTTTTGCAAGAAGCTCGCGGAGCGCGGCCGCATCCAGCATCTGTTCGGCCAGCAGCTTTTTCAGCCTGGCGTTCTCGTCCTCAAGCGCCTTCAGCCGCTTGGCCTCGGACACTTCCATACCACCGTACTTGGCTTTCCAGTTGTAAAACGTCGCTTCCGAAATCCCGTGCTTACGGCAGAGGTCGGCCGCCTTCGCGCCTGCCTCCTGCTCCTTGGGTACCGCAATTATCTGCTCTTCGGTAAATCTCTGCTTCTTCATTCGTCCGTCCTTTGATGGGCCGGACTCTAATCATTTCTGGAGGAAATTCGCAGTGGCAGGTCACCTTCACCACCTAAGGGGTCTACGTGGCTCCGCTTTTCCAAAGCATTTTAGAATATCGATTTTGCATGATGGCGACCAGTCCGGTTGCACTAGCATATGCGTAATCTGCAATTGGAGACCAACAACGGTGAAAACAGAACAGGCCCGCGGGGCGGTAAATTTTCCGAGACGCCTCTAACATTCAAGCTAATCTTAGCCCTGCCGCGGCGCAGACACCTCCGACGGACTGTCAGCCGATTCGACGATGGTCTGGCGAAGGGAGCCACGCTTTCGCGGATCCTCGAGGCTTGGGCTGAGGTAAAGGGATCAGGAGCGGCGCATGCAACGCGCACCGCCCGCTTCATCGAGTCTAGCAGTCACGTATCCGCTTTATAGGCCGGACATGTGAGCGCACCGTTCCCATGTGAAGCGACTGAAAAGAATGCGCTTCATCACACCTTTCACTCTCAGGAGAGACCGCCATGGATAACTCAGAACGATCGCTGCGCTACAACATTTCCGAGGAAGATGATCGCACCCGGGCCATGGCGGGGTGGATCGAGAATATGACCGGGGCACAAATGCTTACGGGCATGCCGTCCCGATCAACGCCAGATCCCCATGCTCTTTCGCCTTCGTCGCCAACGCGACCATACTCGCTCTCTTCCGAACCTCCAATTAAGGTGCTCGACAGATCGACATTTGCCAGAAAAGTAAGGGAATTTTACGGTGATGAAATCAAGCACATTTCCGTCAATCCACAAGAGTACTCGCCCTTCGTGTCCTCTAAAGCCCTGCGTACGGCTACCATCGCTCGACTCTACGGCGGCACCGACAATGATACGCCCAGCGCGCGATATTTCAGCTATGATCTGGGAGAACGAAGCGTTGGGCTTTTAAGAACAGAGGATGGATTTAGCATCGAAAACGAGCCGTGGCGGGAACTATTTCCCGGTCGAAGAAGAATCACGTCGATTGTAGACCTTCGCGTTACTCATCCGCTTGTCGAGAACGCAGGCGATATTCTGCTCGAACATCAACTTCAACTCGACGGCGAACAGCCGTTGATCATGTCACGTCCCGCTACGCCGGAGATGGGAACCCGTCTAGAGCAGATGGGTTTCGTTGATGTGGGTGAAAATCGCTGGGTGCTCGACCCTACGCAACATCCCGACAAGTGGACAAAGAATAGCAAGGGTGGATGGCAGCGCGCCGACAAACCTTGGAGTTATCTCTCTAAAACCGTGGAGTATCTTAGCGACGATGAAGCAGGTGTCGAGGAGCATTCGAGTGACGCCAGTGTCGAGACAGATTCATCCGATGATGACCCGTCTTGGTACTTCGAACACCTCAATTTGAACCGCGGCTAAAAGCTTGCCTCATCGTGAGGACTTTTTGCGCCGCCGGCTGAGTTGATACGCCCTTGTATTACGGGAGGACGCAGGCGAAGATTAGAGACTGCAATAATTGCTGCGACTCTCTGCGACGGCCCGCCTCATGCTGCACTCCGATCCTGCCGCGATGCAGATTGGCGGGGCTGGCTTCTGGGTGGTCCGCAACGATATCGCCGTTGGGGGTATCTTTTGATAATGGCCGTCGGGTTCGAAAACCTTCTGGTTGAGCCCCTAAAAGATCACCCAGGTACTCCCCAGGCGCCTCATGAATAACGACACCGAAGCGCTTGAACTCGAATCGCTCGTATCCGGACCCGTCGCCAAGCCCAAGGCGACCGTCCGACACGATGTCGATGAATGATCGACGTGCGAGCTGACCGGAAACCGCACGGTCCGGTCGACATCATCGGGACGCGCCCATGGGCCCCATCGGCACGCGTCTGCGAATAGCGGCGAGATCCGTCTCGTCGGCGCGTTCCAGTTCTCGACCATCGGCGTGCGCACATAGCCGAGCTCTTATGGCCGTCAGGCCCACTCGACGCGACGCCAACTCGCAGGCCAAACTTTTCGTGATCAAGATCAGGCCCCTTCCAGGCAGCGTAGCCGTTGCGTCTGGGATCGCCCAGCAACCCGCCCAGCGAGGCCACATTGAAGATCACAGGGCCGCGCGGCAACGCCGCACCGCACCGTTCCGCTTCCAGGAAGATCCACGGCAACGACAATGTCGCCGTTTGTCGCAAAGGCATCGACCAGAGCGCGGCCAATCCCGCCTGCAGCGCGTGTAATGACGGCGGGTGTCTGCTTGCTTCATGGATTAGCTTCTCCTGCTCCGGCGTATGCGATCTAACGCTAAAGGAGCCAGATGACAGCAAGTTAGCACCACGTCCCGGAAAAGAAGAGTTCGGCACCAGCTGAACGCGCCGCTATTCCGCCTCGGCTTTCATGCTCTTTGCCGCTTCCGAGCGTATAGACCGGGTCGTTAGAATGCGATGTTCCGATCGGCTGCCTGAAACCGAACCGCTCAATCTCTGGCGACGCCGCCTGCTGTGTCTGCTCCTCGAGCCAATCATAGACCACTGTGCGGTCGGCAATTCTCCACTCCCCTTCCCTTTTCTGAAAATGGTCGCAATATCGACCACATAGGAGAAACCTGGCAACGTATGATCCGGCCGCAGTCCGGCCCTCGTTGGAGCGCAGTGAAGTAGCTCTCGACAGCTGCTTCGCCGGGCTGATAAACTCAATCAGAACGTTGGTGATCTGGTGGATGTTGCGCGGTTCGGTCTTGAAGACACCAAGCGTGAACTCAATGAATCCCTCGGCGGAGCCCGTATACGCTCCGTGAACGTCCTGCGCATCAGGCCAGAAGGAGCTGCGCAGCCCCGCCTCGTCCGCCCGTCTATCCCGCGGCAATACCGATAGGACAGTCGCGGATCGTTTCGCGATCATGCAATTCGACCCATTTTCGTGGTCCATGGCCCGTCGCAAGTCTGGTCTTGAGTTGAAAATGGCGTTCTATGCATCTGCGAACGGACATTCGCGCCGTCGGCGCTTGACTTGGCCTCGCAATGCCACTTCCCAGGGAACGTCTGTGAACTCAAACAGCGTGCGTAGGACAGCAACTCCCGCGCAATCAAGGACCATTGATGCGTTGGATTTTGTCTGCAAGAACAGCCAGGGCCTCTCTGCGCTTGTGTGGAAGGTAGCTAACGGTCCATTCGGCGACAATGCGGTCGACGAGTTCGCCAGAAAGAGCCCAATGTCGACTGGATCCCCGTTTGCGGCCGCCGGGGCTGCCGGTGCCTGTCTCGGCGAAGTCTCCTCCAAAGCCTGTATCCGAACGATCCTGCCTGGCTCCCAATCGGGCTCGTCTGACCGAGCGGGAGCGGCTGATCGACGCGAGGGAGAAATCTGGGGCCAGGCGGCTCGCCTCTCGGCGTCACCCCACGTTAGGCTGGTTATGCCATCCGCGGGCATCAAATCGGGGTGAAAGAAAGTTCTAAGCCTGGTGTGGTCGAGCGGCCCGACCTGCCCTCCTCAACTCAAGCACTCGAGGCGAGCCGCCATTTTACCGGCGTAGGTCTATTGTCGAATGCCTGACAACCCTATGTCGGGTCGCAAATGGAGGGAACCGGACAAAAAACTCTAACCAATTGAAACCTAACGCAATTTTCATTGGCATGGCCCTTGCTTCTTGAACCGGGACGTTAAGCAGCAACGGAGCCTTTAATGCCCCCACCAATGATTTCGCTCAAGAACCTGACCAGCACGACAACTATGAACCAACTGCTGGCCACAGCGAAGTCCACTGCTTGCGCCGCGTCATTGTGCGGTTCGTCCGCAAAGCCGCACCACGTCGAGCCGGCTGTCTGGGAGAAAATCACGGACCTTTCCTGCTATTTAGAAAAAGCGCACTACTATTTCGCGCGCATGCACGTCGTAGCCGCACCAGCTTGCAATATCCAGTGCAACTACTGCAATAGTAAATACTGCGCCAACGAAAGCCGGCCTACGCCTGACCAGGCGCTGCGAAAGGTCGTTGCGGTCGCCAATGAAGTCCCTCAGCTTTCCGTGCTCTTTATCGCCGGACCAAGCGATGCCTGTTATGACCGGAAGAAGACAAAGGCGACATTTGCACGCGGAGCCACAGAGGTCCCCGATATCAAGCTGTGTCTTTCAACCAACGGTCCGGCAGTGCCAGACCGTGTCAGCGAGCCTGCTGACAAAAATGTTGATCACTTGACGATCACCATCAAAATGGTCGATCCGAGAGCCGGCGCGAAGATATCCGCGCCACTGCAGGGCCGAGCCGCAGCTCAGCAGAAGCCCGGATACAAGCAGACCCCGCGAGCACATAGGCATCCAAGTCTCGATATTCGTCCAACATGCCTGGCACTCTCGGGCGCAGCAGCGCTGAGCCCTTGGTCATCTCCCCGCGCAAAATCCCCGTTTGCTCTCTTTGATGCTTCGGGAGCATCCCGATCACCGCTTCTTGTGTCAGTCTGCTCCCGTCTCCAACGCTGCGGCGACCTCCTTGCGCAGCCATTTATGCTGCGGGTCGTGATGGCACCGCTCGTGCCAGATGAGCATGACCTTGTACGGTGCCGGCTCGAGGGGTGGATCAACAACCCTAAGCGGCAGCATCGCGGAAACTTGGGTCGCAACGCGGCGCGGGACGAGCAATACCAAATCCGTCCCCGAAGCCACCACCGCTGCCGTGAGAACGCTGGAAAAAAGTATGGGACTACGATCCTCTCGCAGGTTGGGCAAGTGGTCGTAGATCGGGCCGAAATGGTCGGGGGAGTCCGTACTGATGGCAGCGTGACGCAAGGTCGCGAAGTTGTCGATCGTCCATTCCTGCGCCAGCGCGGGATGGTCGTGGCGCAACAAACACGCGAAGCGGTCTGTATAGAGACTGCGCCGAAAATAGCCAGGCAGTTGCACGTCAATATGCCCAACGGCCAAATCAATATCACCTTGCTCAAGCCCCCGCACGGCACGATCAAACGGCAAACAGGCGAGTGTGTCGAGATGAGGGGCACGCTCGCGTAACCACGGCAGGAGGCGCGGTAGTACGGCCAAAGCTTGATGATCGGGGATCGCCAGCGTTGCCCCCCTCCCCCATTCTTTTGAGATTACGCTGCGGCTTGTCACCATCTCTCGGATCGTACGCAGTGCCGACGGCAGCCTTTGAGCCAAGTGTTCGCCTTGCGGCGTTGGGATCAAACCCGTTGAAGACCGCACCAGCAGGTCATCATTGAACATGCCGCGCAGCCTTCCCAGTGCCCGGCTCATCGCCGGTTGACTCCGCCCGATGTGCTGGCCCGCGTGCGTCACGTTCCGGTATTCGAGCAGAGCCTCGAGCGCGACCAGGAGGTTGAGGTCTATTGATGCCAAGTTTATCTGGTGTCCAGTGAGGCGCTCTCCTCTCCAATCTTGCAACATCTTTCGCCTATAAGCGAGTTGATCCGTCACCTCTTTTTCTACATAGCGTTTCATGACGTTCATTCCTCAACAATCAATTCCGGGTCCAACGTTTTCGAGTTCATCTCGGCGGTGGAGCGCGGGTGACAACCTCATGGCATTGTGCCATCACGCGTCCAAGGGGCGGCCAGATCTGTGTGACGATGGCGATCACATGGAACATCGGGGTGTCCCACAGGAATATAGCGCCCGTGTCGACTTCCCCGAGCCCGTTGCAACAGTCTCGGATCCGATGCTGGGGTGCTTGGGTGAAAGAGGCGCACGCGCTCGAGCACAGCGTTGCAATAGGCCTCGGTCGCATAATACGCGATGCGGTCGATGTCGCTCAGGTGAACACCTGCAGATGCGAGGCAATATTGAATCGAACGCGTTGGTAACTTGTTGGAGTGCTTGATCCGGTTAAGGCGCTCCTCCTCGACCGCCGCTATCACTCGCCCGTCGCGAACGGGAACCGCAGCCCCATCGTGCATAAAGGTGCTCGGTAGATCGGACGAATTTTCGTAATCTTTGCTTAGACCGCCACTGAGCCCTAGACACAGCATGTTGCTCTCCAGTTCGTTTCGGAAGGTAGGTCGCTCTGGCCTGGCCACCGGCCTTCGTAGTTTCATAGGGTGGCGCTTGACAGTGCAGCTAGAGCTCACGGGGTCGAAGCCGATACCATTAGTGACCGGCGCGGCGACATTGCCGACAACCGATCCTGCGCAACCTTCTTGATCATTGTTGCGACGCCGCACAGAAACCCGGGCCGAAGCGCTTGCAGCAGAACTGCCTAACCTATCCACATCACTCAATCCTTCATATTTCGGCCCGACAGCCGCAAGAAAACATCACGAGGTTTGGTGGCCCTGCAAAAGGCGCAGACCAAGTCCTCGCGGCTGCGAGCGCGCCTGCTCTGGCTTCTAGTGATTGTGGGAGATGCACTCACAGGTTAGTCGACCAGGGAACAGTGCTTCTTGTGAGAGCCCTATCAGCACTGAAACGGGAGAAGCAACGGTGAAGATTCTGCCCGATCACGACCAGCGTAAGATAACAATCGAGGCCAGGCAACTGACAGAGGGCTCCAGGTCGAATTTCCAGCATCGTCTCCGCACCTGAGGATCCATTTTTTTAGAACTCCACATAATCTACACAGCGCTCTTCAGCGTTTTCTAAGGGCAATCGTTTTGAGCAGTAAAATCGTTTTTGTGGATGGAATGCGTGCAAAAAGGAATGGGTGGATCATAGCAAGGCGAGCGGCACTTTCAAACAGCGGCCGTGATGATCAACGTTTACGGCAAATCCGCCTCCGACGTCGGTGCCGACGACCGACCTCGGAAATCCTCGTGTATCGTCGTACCCGCAACACTCCTTCTCTACTCTGGTTTTCAGCCGATAAACCTAGCCGCAGCTTCGCCAGTCGGCACGTCGATAAGCGTGATCGGGCTTGCTGCAAGGAAACGGCGTTGGTTGTTGGTCGGCGCTGCCGCATCCAGCACCGCAAAACGTGGTGCGTTGGATCGCGTCATGATCCGTCGGGCGTAGGTGCGCAGCATCTGGTCGTTGAAGCGGCAGCCGATGAAGAAGAGCCTCTGTTGGTGCGCCGCTCCTTCACCGCTTCGCTGACCCACCTGAGCGGCGGAACTCCTTCCGTCGCTGATGAGGCCGTTGATGGCCTGCTCGCCCGGCCTTCCGGTGGGTCGGCCGGCATCGAGACAGGCGATTATTACGCGGCGGGCGCGGCGCGCGAGGTTTCGATGCGCTTCAGTCCATCGGTGATGGCCGCGAGCCCTTCCCGCAGCGTCTGCCCTATAGTGCCCGGACCGATGTCGATTGGAGGATTGTCAAGCATGGCCACAATGTCGCTGCCGTTGAGATAATCGAGCTTCTTCTGGACTGTGGTTCGGACACGCTCGGTCGCGCTCGACAGTGCCTCACCGTTGCGTTCGGTGATGGCGGAGAGCTGATCTGAAAGCTCTCCTCCGAACTGCAGGAAGATGTCGTCGACATACCTCCACGTTCCGCCGCGGGCTTCCACATCGACCATCTGGTTGATCTTGCTCTTTACCTCATCCCGCAGCGTCAAGGCAGTGTCGAGATGAGCCTGCCATATAGCTATGATACTTTCGACCGAGTTCTCGATGGATTTGGTCCTTTCGGGCTGGTCTGCGATGCCAAGAAGGACCAGAAGTTGATCATCATTACCGAGCCGCGGGACCACCGCTGCGATCAGACGCTCCACAACCGCGCGCCTACGGGCTGCATCGCCTAGTTCCTTCGGCCATTGCGACGACACTATCTTCGCAATCCTCTCAGAATTCGCGTTCTCTAGCGGATAAGAAAGCTGTCGCTCCTGAGCCTTTGCCTTGATCAGACGGAACAAGGACTCTACTACCTCGTCTTGATCGAGAGCGCCCGTTGGAACTCTGTTCAGATCGATCCCATTCACCACGACCTCTTCGCGGCGGTCGCCGTTTGTCTCGCCCTGCCCCGCCCCATCGGGCATGTCATCCACATATTGAAGATTTCGCAGATTCTCAGGATAGGCCAGCATCAACAGAAGTCGGCCGGCGAAGTTGTGCAGCGTTGCCTCCTGCTCTTCCGGAGGCGTCGCAGCCAGCACACGTTGCAGCCAATCCGCGATCTTCGTGGTCAGATGGGACAACTCTGCGGTCTGTCCCGCGCCAATTTGCGCGCTGAGACTTACTGCGTGATTGGAAATGGTCGCGGCCGCGGCGGCAATGCCCTCCTTCACTTCCGGGAGAAGCTGCTCCAGGAGCTCAGCCCCGCCTTCACGCTTGCTTCTCTCTTCAGTTTCTTCAACACTCCCTGCAGAGTTCCCTTCCGCGCTATCGAGCGCCGTCATCGGCCGATTGAATTCTTCAGAGTCGTCGGGTGGAAGAAATTGGGAGTTCTCCTCGGCGTTCATCTCAAACTGCTGAATGTCTTCTTCAGTTAAGATTCCTGCTTCCTGCATGTCAGGCAACCTCATGCGGAAGTTCACGAAATACTTCTTCATCACCTTTTGGACCTGCGGGAACCCGGCCTTTCCACCATCAGCCAACTTGACGAGGATAACGCCGTTTTCGTTCATCCTGCCCGTGCCTCTCCGCAGAAGCGAAAAGTTCTCCTTACTACTATCCTCATCATCTTCAAAAGGCATGTTTTTCAAAGTTTGTGCCAATCCATTGAGCTTTTTCTTACTCACCAGGACAGCAGGCTTCCGCAGATCGCCAACCGTGCCGACCGCAAAGCAGAACTCCAAATCCGCTCTGTTCTTCGTCTGGTCGATCAACTGCAGAAATTTCTTCGCTCTTGTCCTATTGTGCTTCATTCCGGCCATTATATCTCTCCAGTTTCCTGTTCTAGATCAGTGTACGTCGGTTGATAGGGTGGGACAGGATCTGATCACCCAACTTCCCGAAGATCTGCCTGATGGAGGTGACCGCGCTCTCCAGCGGTCTAGTCGAGCGGGAAAGCGGCGCGCCGAGATCAAGCGACGATCGCCGCCAGTCGCAGCCGTGACCGCCTCCGATCCGGCCGGCAACCGACATGCCGACCTCTCCCGCCGCAGACCTGCGTGGGCGTCTCGTGACCCCATAGGGCTTTCCCAGCGCCAGTCGGATGCTATCCCGGCGTTCATAAGAAATCTGGACATCGGAATTCTGACAGCAGATTGCGGGACAACGGGCTCATCACGCTGTCAGGCTGGAGGTTAAAAACCGCCCAATGGCGACCGGACACCAGTCGTACCTGAATAAGGTCCCCTCCTCCCAATGGCTGCTTATCCGCCTCATTTAAGAGGCGAAACAGCGCCCAATGGCCGCTCTTAGAGAGGGTGGCGCCTTGAAAACCGATGAAAGCGACGGAAGCGCCGCCGACGCCGCCGGCCGTAGGCCAATGGAAATGCATGGCCGCGGCGGCCGTTCCTCGTCGATGTTCGAGGCGCTGGCCGTCGATGTCTACCACCACCTGGTCTGTCAACGGATCGGTCTCGGCGACGGTGAGCAGGAATCCAACTGACACCTGGCCGGCATCATCGAACATGGTGTCGCGGATCGTGGCTGCCCGTTGGAACTGGGCCAAGGTATTGCGGCCGATAGGGAAATCGACACCGCTCGTTGGCCGAAACTGCCACGAACCTTTGGATTTGTCGACGAATGGGGAAAGGTTCTCGGCGAAGAAAGTGTCGATCTCCGCCTTGCGGCCGAACAGCCGGGCGAAATCGCTCAAAGGGATATCCCGGCGGGATCCGCTCGCGAAGGGATACCGTCCTTCGGTAGCCCGTCGGCACAAATCGCCGGGGCCGCCCGCCCAACCGCTCGCCAACCCGCGCCTCATGCCGCTGACGGTTAGGTCCGAGCTGTGGCGGCTGAGGCCGAGGATCCATTGCCGGATGGGTTCGGGCAGATCGGCCGCCCCCGCCTCGATCTGTTGGATGGCGACGCCCGCCTGCCCGTTGTGTTCCAAGATGTTCGAACCCGCCAGCCCCTGCGCCTGGCTGAGGGAGCGATACAGTTCGCCGAGATCCCGGAGAGCACTGTCGATCGGCGCCTGCGCGCCCGCTTGGCTGTTCGACGGCACTTCGACCAGCTGGTGCAGCCACCGGAAATGATCGCCCATATAGAGCTGGACGTGAGCTTCAGGCGTGTCCGCGGCCGGTTGAGACCGGAACAGTGCCTCGAGCTCGCTTGGCAACACCTCGCCCTGGGGGACACTGTCACCTTTCGTCAAGCCGTCCTCGGGAGCCGGTGGTTGCTTGAGCTTTAGCTCCTGCGCCGCCGCGAAAAGGAACAGGCGCATTGGTGACGTCGGCGCGGACAGCGTGTTCAAGGTGCGCAGCGCGTCATCGATACCCCCAGACGGGCGGATGGACATATCGCCAATGAGCTGGTCCCAGCGCAACGCGAACTCCTGAGCGTAGAGATCCGCCGCCGAACGCCGCAGCTTCTGGCTCACATCACCGGCTGCAATCGGCGCGACTACCTGTGAGTCGAGAACCCAGCCTTCTGCAGCGACAGCGTCAGCCACTTGCGGCAGCAATCGCAGGAAGGTTCCGTAAAACCCCGCCCTCGTGTAGATGCCAGGAACCCCCTCGCTGAGCGGCTGTCCCGATTTGCGAGCCAGGACGCCCTGCGCCAGCGGCCCGGCATGGTCGGCCAGACGCCAGGTTGGCGCCCGCGAGGCTTCGGGACTGGTCGCGATGATGTCGAGGACGCGGCGCGCCATCGAGACGGTCTGGAGCTTCGCGCGGCTCCTCTCGATCAGTTCGCCATTAAGCTCACTATGGGGCAGCGGCCCTTCCATGAGTGCATCCAGGTGATCAGCGAGCGCGCTGCGCAGGCCGGCATCGGCTTCGGCCGGAAACATCACTCGCCAGTCGGCAGCCATCCAGTTTTTGACGACCGCGCGCTGGAGCGGACCCTGCTGACCCAGCATCAGGTAAACCTTTAACGCCTGGTAGACGAACTGATCATCGTCGTGCCGCTCGACCAATAAGGTTTCCAACCGGAACATCAGCCGCGGCAGCAGGATGGTGTTCACGGCGCGGCGGTACGCCGCGAGCGTCTGAACCTTGATTTTCTTACTCTGGTCGAGACCCGAACTTGATAGGCGGCCGCCCGCGCTGTCGCCGTTGGCATCACGCAGCCGCTGAAGCAGTGGCAGGATGGGTCGAAGATCGCCACTCTCAACCCGGTCGAGCTTCAGCTTTTCAGCCCCTCTGGCATAGCTGCCAGCCATTAGGCGAACGCTCTCGATCAGCTGAACATTCCGAATATAGCTGAACGTCCATAAGACGCTGGCGGTAACAATGACCGCCGCTATCATCGTGTAGGCGCCATACCGGATCCGCCGCTGGCGCCGATCGAAGCGGTGATTGGCATCGACGAGCCCAGCTTCGGCGAAAACGACTTCGCGCAGCAGCCGGCTGATGAAATAATTACGGCCCGGGCCACGAAGCGCTGTACAGGGCGGCTGAGCGATCTCGAAGGTCTGAGATCTGGCGTTCGCAACTCGATCGAAGGGCATGCCAATTTGCGTGCCGCTTAAGAAGTAGACGCCGCGGAGCATAAGCGGTTCCTGGAACGAATTCCCGCCAAAGGCTTCCTTCAAGAACTGTTGCGTCAGGTGCTTGAGGCTAGCGACCTGCTGTGGGAAGCCGAACATGAGCGCACGACGCTGGAGGTTGCTTTCGTGCTGCATTCGTTCAAGCAGCCTTTCGTTTAGGCGGCCAACAAGCGCATCGTATGCTGCGGCAAACGCCATCGGATCGCCTTCGTCCTCCGACGCCTCTTGCGCAAAGGTGAACCCCCACACCGCCTCCCGCCCCTCGCGACCCAGATCGTCGAAGAATTCAACAAATCCCGCCAGCAGATCGCTCTTAGTGAAAAGCACATAAATCGGCAGTTGCAGGCGAAGCTCCCTGTACACTTCGAGGAGCCGCTCACGGATACAGCGCGCGCGATCGGCGAGCACTTCCTCGGATGTAGAATTCAGCTCGCTGATTGCGATCGTGACTAAGACACCGTTCAGCGGCTGCCGTGGCCGGGAGCGTCTGAGCATACGAAGCAAGCCACGCCAAACCGCTTTGTCCCGGTCTGCATCACCCTCCTGTATCGTGTAGCGCCCAGCAGTGTCGACGAACACCGCGTCATCGGTGATCCACCAGTCGCAGTTTTCCGTACCCGCTAACCCACCGGCGGCTCTCAGACCGGACCTTGCCGCCATCGGAAAGCTGAGCCCGGAATTGACTATTGCTGTGGTCTTCCCCGAGTTGGGCGGACCGATCATCACATACCAGGGCCGCTGATAGAGCCACCGCCTGCTGATACCTCCTGCGTAGCGGCGCCCCTTGAGTGTGGTAAGGGTCTCGCGGAAACGATGACGAATCGCCTCCAGCTCTCTTTCAGCAAGCGTGCTGGCTTGCCCCACACTTCGGTCGGAAGGCCTTGGGTCTCCCTTCTTCTGCTCGGCCCCACCCGCGTCCAGCGCTCCCGACACTCGTGATTGGACGAGGTCTTCAAAATAGGCCTGAACCTTGTAAAGCTGGGACTGGATCAAGTAGATCACGGTGTATCCGACCGGAATCAGCATCGATGCCGCGATCTGGCTGCGAAGGCTGTCAAGCGGCGCAAATCCTCCGACCGAGATATGCGGTCCGAGCGTGAAGATTAAGGCACATACGATCGCCGCCCCGCCGACACGGAGCCATTGCCACCTAAGCGCTTTCTTGATTGACTGCATGGCTTGTCTTCATTGTGTCTTTGTGATGATGATTTGAATCCGACGGTTCCGCGCGCGGCCCTCGGGCGTGTGGTTCGAAGCGACCGGTTCTCCGCTCCCTCTGCCCTCTTCTCGCACGCGGCCTGGGTCATCCATCATGGATTTGATAATCTCGGCAGCTGCGCTCGCACGCGCGAGCGAAAGGGAATCGTTTGAAGGGAAGGCGAGTGATTGCACCGGAATGGCGTCGGTGTGCCCGGTCAGGAGGACCGATCCCGACTCACCGTTCAGAGAACGACCAATTCGTAAAAGAAGCGGCAGGAACATTTTCTTCACTTCCGGACTAGCAGAATCGAACATCCCGGAGGCGCGAATGATAACGACGATCTGCTGTGGGTCCTCGGACACAGTGACAAGCCCTTCGCGGATTTCGGGCTCGAGGAAGTTACGCAGTCGGTCGCTGCTCATAACAACCTTTGGTGGCAATGCGATTCTCGCCGATCTGACAACGCCGTTCGGCGGCAATGTCGCGATATCGTTGAAGACAGCGTCGGCGCGGGCATTTAATGCATGCAGGAGTCCGGTATAGATCGAGAGGAGTAATCCTGCCCCAAACGCTACGACGGCCCAGATTGGAACGATTGTGCGGCGTGGCTTCGGATTATTTGAGTTCCTCCGCCAGTGCGGGGATAGTTCGCGCTCGAAGTCACCACGGGCTGCTCGGATCAGGCGGTAGACGTCTTCGCACAGCACACTGAGCTCTGCGGCTCCTCCCGCAGTGACGCGGTAGCGGCCTTCGAAGCCCAACCTCATGCAGTAGTAGAGCAGCTCCAGCAGTTCTATATTGATGGCCGGTTCATTTTTCAATTGCGTCAGCAGATCGAAGAAGCGCTCGCCGCCCCAGGTATCGCTGAACAGCGATCCCACCAAGCTGCGCGTCGTCCAGACGCTGTTGCTGCCCCAGGCTGTGTTCAGAACGATGTCATCGATGGTCGCGCAGAGGGCGTATTTGCAGACCTTGATCGCTCGCGAGGGCAATCCGAGCGGCGTGATCCGACGCTCAAAAGCATCGATCTCCCGCAGCACCCTAAGGCGCAGTGCTTCAACGTCGATATGGCTAGCACTGCTCTTGAGCTGAGCGCTGAGACCCAGCAGCGCCGCCGCGGCCGCGACCAGTGGATTAAGTCGGTCGAGCGCAAGCATCTCCCAGGTAAGTTCGTCCGCCACTGGCGATGACGGCGAAGGGACAGCCAACTGCTCCTCGGCGTGAAGGAGGACGAGTGGCTGGGATTTTGGCATCGTTTCCTCAATCACCATCATCAACCCGCCCACTTCCCTTCGGAGCGGACGCTCTCATCGTGGGATCGGCGGGCGGGTCGACTACGCTCTCGCACTGGGCGCGCGAAGTCGGCGCCGAAGCTCCGGAGCAAATCGGTTTCGATGCTCGATACGACGTCATTGAAGACGCGCACGTACGCACTCCGGTTTCGCGCCTTATGGTTGCGGTGCAAAAGGGAACGGGGCCGCCCCATCGCCTTCTCGATCCCTGCTAGGGACAAGCGTGCACGGACGCTGGACAGAGCCTTCTGCACAGCCGCGAATGACACGTCATGCGTCCCACGGTCGGTGAAGGCTTGCTCAACGGCCAGGTCTCCGCGGAGGGACCCGCTGGAGTCATTGCACAGAACTGCGCGCAACGCCTCACCGACATCGGGAACGAGACTCAGGGTTTTTTCGTCGGAACTCTTATTTCTGAATGATTGTTCGCCAGCTCTCGCTCGGAGAGTATGCTGTGCAGCGCGGCGGAATACAGAAGCATTTTCCCTGCACGATCCAGCACGCTTACGATGCCGGCATTCCGGACATCTGCCAATGATAAGCCGCAGGCGGCAAGGAAAGCCGTGACCGCCGCTCGATGATTCTTGGCGAGATGATTGCTCCACCTTGGGTTGCGTCAAGATGGGGGCCCGATCTGGCACACTTTCTGCGTAGATATCCCACGGACTTCTCATCATGCCCGCCAGCGCGTCTAAACGAGTGCCTAAGAACGGCAATGGTAGGAACTCGCCGTCCCTCAGGTCCAGCAGCGCTTCTTCACCCCGGGTGCAATTGCCCGCCAGGAGCGACGAGGCCGTTTCGAGGGGGCCAAGAAGACTCAACTCCTCACTTGTCGCTGCAAGTTGTCCCTCCGGTTCGGCGGCACTCTCCGCAATGGATATCGAAGGCGACACCGCGACGACATCGGTCATATAGGCGCCGATCTGAATAACATCGCTGGTTTTCCGGGCGACCGGCGCCTCTGACGGAAGCGGCACCGCCTCGTCATTTTGACATGTGTCGTCGCGGCCTCGGTCGATCAGTACGTATCGCCGTGCCATGCACTCGATTGAGCAGTGGGATTTCGAGACCATCTGCTGATCATCCGGCAGAACCAGGCTGTTGCCTGCTCGGCTTGTAGTCAGTCCACCAGCCGCGTCGCCCGGCACGAGATATTCCGGAAAACTACATCTATTGCTGTGTACACGTAGCGTGAGGGGCATTGGTGGGCTAACTCAAATGTGGGTTCTGTCCGGCTCGGATGGCCCAGAGAGCCATTTCGAGATTTGGGAAGTCGCCAGCAACGTGCAGCGCCAAGCCGGCGGATTGGGGCATATCCTTCCAGAAGCGGCTATTTTGATCGATCTCGAAATAGCTGAATCCAACATGGAACGGGATCTGACGCGGCGCGACCGGTAGGGGATTGATGATAATGCCGGGCAGTGCGACATTGACGAGTTCCGTGATTTTCTCCGCCGGGCCGATCTTAATCTGAGACGGGAACTCGCGCCGGAGGCGCTCGACCTCAATATCAGCCCGAGCAGCCAGCACGAAGCTCGAGGTCGTAAAGAGAGAGCGGTCGGCCACCTCAGCCACATGGACACCGTATTTTTGCCGCTGCAGCGGTACGGGGACCGCAGTCTGCTCAATCACTGCACCCAGCGAAGCCCGGATCGACTGTATCACTGGCAAAAACGCCTCCGCGAGAGAGTCGTGCTTGTAAACACCAAGGGTCGGGGCACGTTTATCGACGCGGGCGAACGTGGCTAGTTCACCCGCCAACTGGAGCATGAGAACATACAGCGATTCCGGATTTACAACGGCGGCCTTGGACAGGTGGCAGAAGTACGGCTCGTACCGATTGATCGCCTGCAGCAGAAGGAAGTCCGCGAGCTCTGCAACCCGGTTCGTTCCCGACTGGGAGACCCGAGTGGCCAGAGCTTCACCACGATGGTGAAGCAGGCCGGTGATCTCAGTGATGTAGTTCGAGAGGACCCGGGAGCTGGCGCAGTCGGGGGTTGGCGGCACGTGCGTTTCGTCCAGAATGATCTGTCGGTCGGCCCGGACCTCTATGATACGGGCGATTGGGATGCAAGTGTAGCCAGACCGGTCTGCCGCGTCCGGCAGCAGTCGAAAATCCAGCCTCGCTACGTCGATGGAGGCGCTGCCTCGCTCGCCAGCGTTGGTGTCGACAACATCCTCAGTGGAGACTGCGAAGCGGATAGGTACGTCAATTCCCGCTTGCGCGTCGGTTTCAAGAGCGCCGGGTTGATAAAACGGTACCGCCAAGTGAATAAGCGAATCTCGAAAATCCGGCGGAACGTCGTAGGGAGTTGGCTGGTTGGCTTCGTCAGGAATACTGAAGGGCATCCCGTCCTCCAAGACGCCGCGAGCCGCTTCGATGGCGATCTTACCGAGACCAAGCAGCTCTCGATTGAGCCGCAGCTCGCTGATACCCCACCCGTACCCATGCAAAACCGCCGTCCTGCTGCGCACCAGCTGTTCGACGTGACGATCGGCCTGCTGAAAATGCTGCGGGCGGAGGAACAAGCCCTCCGACCAGACGACCCTATTATTCCACGACATTCAAGACTCGCCTCGCGTCCACCTGACAGAACGGCTTTCTCCGTAAAAGTAGCAGAGCTTCACTGCCCCCTTGCATGCACATCTGATATCCAACAATGCGCTGGTAGAAGGGCATCGCGTGTCGGGACAGCTCAGATATGCAAGCGCCGAAGCTCATCAGGATTGGTCATGAGCCCCCTTGCAGCGCGACAAGCAAGGGGTCTCATCTAGACTGTCGCTCAGTAGCCCGTTGCCCTCAGAGCCTTATTGGTCGTTCATGTTCACACTGACCTACAACGCGCCAATTCGCCTGTCCTGTCACTCGTACGGGATGAATCTCGCAAATGACCGCCCGGAAGCCTTGAGACCCGGCGCCGCAAGTACGGGGCCAAAAGAGCAGCGCAACAGGCAAGGTGACACGTGATGCGCATTGCCTCGTCGAAAATGTTCCTGAATACGCTGAGGCAGTGCCGCCGCCAACATCGTCTTCACGCGCCGCCGCCCCTAAAGCACCTTGACGACCAGTTTAGCGATTAGACAACCACCTCCTGGACACGATCCACGAACCGGTTGCAGTCCCGGTTCGCGCCAGGTGCGGGATAGCAGCCCTGGCGGCATGGATCATTCATGCGGCGAAGATAGGCATTTCCACATTTGGTGATGCCCAATAGCTAGCGAATGGGATATGCGCTGCGCCTCATGTTGGCGCGCGAGCACATGCAAGATGGCACGGTGGAGATCGACCGTTTTCATCTCGGTGAGCGACCGAGAATGGATCCGGACGGTCTACCGCCTGGACGGGGCCGAAAAGGCCTTTCGATACATGCAGGGCGCGCGACGGCGAAAGGGATCGAACCGCAACCTGCCTGATGGGCGGTGAGGCGTTCATGGCGATTGGCAAGAGCTTTGCTACGCATGAGAACGTAAAGCATTCGAGCCGCGAATTCGTCCAAGTCGCCGTCCACTCGGTGGGAGGTTTCAAGTCCCGGGTCCGCCGCACCATTGCCGGCGTCTTTCATCATATCAGCCCGCAGCATGCCTTGTCTTTCCACGAGATCGGCTTCCGCTGGTCACAGCGCATTGTTACGGGCCAGGCAGTGCGGATACTAGTCACGGGTGCCGCCGGCGCTGCGATTGCTGCAAGTCTTTCGCGCTATTACCGGCCGGCAATGCGCAGAAGTCCGGATGCCGGGATCATCGTTAAATCTCCCAGCCTTTTGTGATAAGGCCGCGTTGTTTAGCGGAAGCCAGCAAGGAGTTCGAAGACGAAGGCCGACCTCACTGGCGCCGCAATTGGCGACAGTTGCCACTACCCTGGTATCGTTGGGCCAATCCCACCATAGAAGAGATCATGTCGATGTTTCGTCGTAACCGGCTTGCGCGGCACCGGCGGCCGTCAGCGTTGATAGCAATCCGTGCCGATCGCCACATCAAGCACGGACCTCCGGTCTGGAGAACGGGTCGTCGCTGCATCTCTCGAAGGATCGCCGCGTTATGGGTTCACGCAGGAGCTGCGCCATAGCCGCTCACTAACCGGATGCGAGCATATCACCTGTGCATGCAATCCAATACCGGGACTGCGCTAGTTTGAATCGCGGGCTCTTCTCCGTGGTTTTTGAGGTTCTGCTGCAATGATGCGTTTACGCTACCAGTTATCAACGGCCTGGCCATGTCTTCGGGATCTGCCGGCCTCCCGTCACCTGAGCTCGATTCCGCAGAGCCGCCCCATGCCACAACAGCAAAAAACGGGACCCACGGTGATTGAGCGGCGTCCGAACGAGGCTCGGCAAGCTGGAGCGGTCGATGGTCGCAGTCGCGCCCCTTGCACTCTGGTTAAGTCGCTTGAGCCCCTGATAAATTCTGACCTTCCGTCAGCAGTCGGTGCCCGACAGCTGACCCCTTGTTTCCTGAAGGCCATATCCCAGGGGGGTGAGCATGGTTGACAGGGACCCTCGGACTAAGGGGCAGGGCTCTTCGCGGCCGGATGAGGGCCGGCACCCAGCGGATCAAAGAGCGCAGTCTTCAGTGGCGCGTGTCGATCAAGTGGCCGACAACTTCAATTCGGACGACATCTGGCAAGAGAATTCGGTATTGCGTTACGTGGAAAGGCTAAGCGTCGACCAGCCAAGCCCGCCGACCGAGCTTCAAAGCCCTGAAGAACAAACCCCGCAAATGATGGCTGACATGACGGAACTGACGAGAGTTCCGGTCGTCCCGGCAGAGACCGCGTTCAACCTCACGAGGACAACAGATGAATACAATAATGCCGATCGCACTATTCACCTCGTCGAGGGCCAGCCGCTGGAGACTGGCCCTCAGCGCGGGGGGCTGCATGGCCTTGGGAATTTAGAAGCCTCAGCGGTTGCCGGGCCCACCGAGGTGCCGGGTGGAAGAGAGGAGCATTCGGCCATGTCCGAGGTGCCCGCGGAGCCCAGCGATCCGACCGGTGGCGGGCGCAAGAGGCGGACTACTGAGAAGGACGCAGATCCCAGGCCCAGCCGCAGGCAGACGTTATATGCTCAAAGGCCGCTGGCGTTGGCGCCTGATCTCAGCGCCGCGAATGCCGGCATAATCGTGGGGGCCTCAACCGGCGATCTCGTCAATCGAGCGGCGTTCCGGACGGTGTCGGCCCAGGACCAGGCGAGGCTGGACGAAATCGCCAGGCAGACACCGCGGCAGTCGAGGCAGAGCAAGGGGGCGTGGGCGGACGCGCTGAAGGCGGCCCATCCCAATCTCAGCGCCGCCGATGCCGCCGTAATCGTGGGCGTCGTAAAGCGGGTTATCGCCAGGAGGGCGGCGTATCGAACGGTGTCGGCCCAGGACCGGGCGAGGCTTGACGAGATCAAGGCGGCGACACCGCAGCTGCCGGGGCAGAGCAAGGGGGCGTGGGCGGACGCGCTGAAGGCGGCCCATCCCGATCTCAGCGCCGCCGATGCCGCCATAATCGTGAATGCCGTAAAGCAGGATATTGCTAAAAGGACAGCGTTCCAGACGGTGTCGGCCCAGGACCACGCGAGGCTGGACGAAATCGCCAGGCAGACACCGCAGCTACAGGGGCAGAGCAAGGGGGCGTGGGCGGACGCACTGAAGGCGGCCCATCCCGATCTCAGCGCCGCCGATGCCGCCGCCATCGTGGGCGCCGTAAAGCGGGTTATCGCCAGGAGGGCGGCTTTTCAGACGGTGTCGGCCCAGGATCAGGCGAGGCTGGACGAAATCGCTAGGCAGACACCGCGGCAGGGGGGGAGCAAGGGGGCGTGGGCGGACGCGCTGAAGGCGGCCCATCCCGATCTCAGCGCCGCCGATGCCGCCATAATTGTGGGTTCCGTAAAGCATAATATTGTAAAAAGGGCGGCGTTCCGGACGGCGTCGGCTCAGGACCAGGCGAGGCTGGACGAAATCGCCAGGCAAACACCGCGACAGTCGAGGCAGAGCAAGGGGGCGTGGGCGGACGCGCTGAAGGCGGCCCATCCCGATCTCAGCGCCGCCGATGCCGCCACAATCGTGGGCGCCTTAAAGGACGATATCGCCGTGAGGGCAGCGTTCCGGACGGTGTCGGCCCAGGACCAGGCGAGGCTGGACGAAATCGCGGCGGTGACACCGCGGCAGGGGCGGAGCAATGCGGCCTGGGCGGACGCGCTGAAGGCGGCCCATCCCGATCTCAGCGCCGCCGATGCCGCCACCATCGTGGGCGCCGCAAAGGACGAAATCGCCAGGAGGGCGGCGTTCCGGACGGTGTCGGCCCAGGACCAGGCGAGGCTGGACGAACTCGCTAGGCAGACACCGCAGCTGCCGGGGCAGAGCAATGCGGCCTGGGCGGACGCGCTGAAGGCGGCCCATCCCGATCTCAGCGCCGCCGATGCCGCCGTAATCGTGGGTGCCATAAAGCAGGATATTGCTAAAAGGGCGGCGTTCCGGACGGTGTCGGCCCAGGACCAGGCGAGGCTGGACGAAATCGCGGCGGCAACACCGCGGCAGGGGGGGAGCAATGCGGCCTGGGCCGATGCGCTGAAGGCGGCCCATCCCGATCTCAGCGCCGCCGATGCCGCCACCATCCTGGGCACCTTTAGGGACGATATCGCCAGGAGGGCGGCGTTCCGGACGGTGTCGGCCCAGGATCAGGCGAGGCTGGACGAGATCAAGGCGGCGACACCGCAGCTGCCGGGGCAGAGCAAGGGGGCGTGGGCGGACGCGCTGAAGGCGGCCCATCCCGATCTCAGCGCCGCCGATGCCGCCATAGTCGTGGGTGCCGTAAGGCGCGATATCGCCGTGAGGACGGCGTTCCAGACGGTGTCGGCCCAGGACCAGGCGAGGCTGGACGAAATCGCTAGGCAGACACCGCAGCTGCCGGGGCAGAGCAAGGGGGCGTGGGCGGACGCGCTGAAGGCGGCCCATCCCGATCTCAGCGCCGCCGATGCCGCCATAATCGTGGGTGCCTCGAAGAAACGGATAGCCAGGAGGGCAGCGTTCAAGGTGATATAGGACGGCTCATGACTCATCACCACATTCCCTAGGAACTGCACCATCATGTGCGTTGGTTGTCCACCACGGGATTGCATGAGCATGTGAGAGCGCCGAATTTTTCTTCAGTCTGGAGGCCAATACCTGGCTCGAGATCGATATTTAGGGGCACGACGGCCGGCGCATTCCGGCTGACTAACACGCCGAGAGCGACCTCGTCTTCGACGGTCGGGAGCGCAGAATGTCGGCTCGCATGCCGCTGCGACCATCAGCCCGCTCCTCGCAAGATTGGCGCCAAGGCCGCCGTCGAACGATGGCGACGAGGCAAGTTTTTCCAAAACTTTCTTTAGCATAGAGGTAGAAGGATCGCTACAGCGGGGTTGCAGTGCGCGGGCGGCTAGGGTGACTAAGTGCTTGCACTCCACGACCGTCAAACGGGGTCGGTGTCCGTCAATTCGAAATCGCAGGGATCTGCACGAGAGACCGCGTGGTTGCCCTGCACGACTAGAGTCTGTCAGCGCTAATCGGAATCGTGCGGAGATTCCCTTGCCTTTGATTTTGTGATTCAAGGTCATTGCTGGTGTGGAGGCCGGCAATGATGGTGCGACCTCTTTCTCTGGATTTGCGAACGC
>NZ_LOKU01000051.1:0-20829 GCF_002211295.1 Rhizobium sp. N122
TTCGCAAATCCAGAGAAAGAGGTCGCACCATCATTGCCGGCCTCCACACCAGCAATGACCTTGAATCACAAAATCAAAGGCAAGGGAATCTCCGCACGATTCCGATTAGCGCTGACAGACTCTAAATGCAACTGGGCTCTGCTCTACATCGAAAGATGGTTGACCGCGCCTATGGAAAAGAACGGAGAAGTCATTGAGCGGATGCGTGGTACCCCGCAAGGGGGCGTGGTCAGCCCGATCCTATCGAATCTCTTCCTGCATTACGCGTTTGACGTCTGGATGACCCGGACGCATCCGGATCTACCATAAAGGCCTGGCGCCGGCGAAGATCGGCGGCTACGTCAAACCGACACTGAGGGTGCGGCCGCCGACAACTACACCTTGACGCGTCGCTGGTTGACGCGAATGGCTTTCGCTTGACCCTCCACGCTGGCACGTGCAGCATCGTCGGCCTGATCGATTTCAGGACGAACGCGTGCATCGATCGGGTGGTGATCATGCTCCTGCTCAGGACTCCGATACGTTGAAACGACAACGCCACGGTGCAACAGCTCGTTCATGTCGTGTTACCTCTTCGAAGGATACAAGCTATCTGGGAAAGACTTACCTTGTAGGGCATTGGCGGAAGGATCGACAATCGAAAAGACAGGCAGAAATCTCGTCTGCAAGGCCGGCCCCAGAAGGGGTCGGAAGGGAAGATCCGTAGGACAGCTCCCGCGAAACCTCTAGAAAAGTCCAGCCTTTTGAGACCTCGCAACCGGCGGAGAGGATGTTGCTGTCCTGCCTCTATTCAACAGACCTCTCCCCCTTTAAGTTCAGTCGGCGAGCGACCCTTGGGCGATCGCTATGCGCCGATCCCGCCCATGCAGACGTATTTCATGGATAAGAAGTCATCCATTCCGTACTTTGAGCCCTCTCGGCCGAAGCCGGATTGCTTGACTCCGCCGAATGGCGCTAATTCGGTGGAAATCAGACCCGTGTTCACGCCAACCATGCCGTATTCCAGCGCCTCTGTGACCTTCCAAACGTTCCTGAGGTCGTTGGCGAAAAAGTAGGCTGCCAAGCCGAATTCCGTATCGTTCGCGAGTTCGATGACTTCCTCGACAGTATCGAACTTGAACACCGGAGCCAGAGGCGCGAAGGTTTCCTCACGCGCAACCTTCATATCCTTTGTGGCACCCGAGAGAAGCGTTGGTTGGACGAACGTGCCTCCGCGAGCATCGCGGTCACCACCAACCACGACAGTCGCACCCTTGGTCACAGCGTCATCGATATGACCATAGAGCTTTGCTACCGCTTCATCGTTGATCAACGGGCCGATCGTCGCCCCGCTCTCAAACCCGTCAAGAACCTGCAAGGCACTCACGCGCATTGCCAGCTTCTCGACGAACCTGTCATGGATCCCGCTCTGTACGTAAATACGGTTCGCGCACACGCAGGTCTGACCCGCGTTACGAAACTTAGAAAGCATAGCCCCCTCGACCGCCTGGTCGAGATCTGCATCGTCGAAAACGATAAACGGCGCATTGCCGCCGAGTTCCAGGCTCAGCTTCATGATCTTCTGGGCGCCTTGCGCCATCAAGATACGGCCAACTTCGGTCGAACCGGTGAAGGTCAGTTTCTTGACGACCGGGTTGGAGCAGACCTCCTCGCCAAACATTCTTGCATTATCCGTCGGGAGGACGCTGAACAAGCCATCGGGTATTCCGGCACGCTCCGCGAGGATCGCCAATGCAAGCGCCGATAACGGAGTCTCGGCAGCAGGCTTGAATACGATCGCGCAGCCGGACGCGAGCGCCGGCGCGATCTTGCGGCACACCATCGCCGACGGAAAGTTCCAAGGAGCGATGGCGGCCACAACGCCAACCGGCTGCTTGATGACAAGCAGTCGCTTGTCGGCCTGGTGACCTGGAATGGTGTCACCATAGACACGCTTGGCTTCCTCACCGAACCATTCGATGTAGGAAGCGCCGTAAGCAATCTCGCCACGCGCTTCCGCCAGTGGCTTGCCCATTTCCGATGTCAGAATTACGGCCAGGTCTTCAGCGTTAGCTACCACCTCTTCGTAGAACTTCCGCATGATCAGCGAGCGTTCCTTCGCCGAAACCTTAGCCCACTTCTTCTGTGCAGCCTTTGCAGCATTGATAGAGGCTCGCACTTCAGCAAGGCCAGCGCTAGGCAAAGAGGCAAGGACGTCCATCGTGGAGGGGTTTAGCACGTTGATGCGTGTGCCGTTTACCCCTTCGCTCGACCACTTTCCTCCAACCAGCATCTGCTCGCGAACGAGAGTCTGGTCCTTTAAACGGCCTAGCAGGGTGCTGGAGATTGCCATGGATCTTCCTTTCTATGCATTGATCATATCTGATTTCGAATGTGTGGTGACCGTGCGTATATCGCGACCATCGGAACGATGAGCAGACCGACGACAGCCTGCTGCGCCGGAAAGTTCAGTCCGAGGCCAACTAGAAGCGAGGTCAGTACAGTCAGGACAAGAACACCGAGCACTGTCGCGCCATAGCCGCCCGCCCCACCAAGAAGCGACGTCCCTCCAATCACCACCGCTGCTACGGTGGTGAAAAGATAAGGGTCGCCCACGCCGACGAAGCCACCACCGGAAAACCCTAGTAGCAGCATGCCCGTGATTGCAGACATGGCACCGCTGACGCTATGGATGACGGTCCAGACCTTGAATTCGGAGATTCCGAGGCGGGCGGCCGCTGTCCGGCTTCCGCCGACGGCGTAAATGCTGCGGCCAAACCAGGTGTTGTACATGAACCATCCAAGCGCGATGGCGACGATAGCCCAGATCACGATGACCGGAGGCAGCGACAGGCCGAAAAACTTTCCGTTGAACGCCGAAATGTTCCTCAGCCATTCGGGTACCGGAGCAAACACTGTACCACCAAACGCCGAGCCGAGTGAGGTGTAGATCTGGACCGCACCGACGGCCGCGAAGCCAACTCCGAGCGACATGATCAGCGCTTGCCCTTGGAGACGGAAGCTCAGGGCGCCATTGGCGGCCCCGACAAGCGCACCGAGGAGCATGACAACCAGCATCGCGAGGGGAGCGGGAATACCTGCGACCATAAGGCTGGGAAGGAGGATGTTCGCGCCTCCAATAATATATGGTATCGAAAGATCGAGCGCACCGACCAGAGCGCACAGGGTCTGGCCAATGGAGGCAAGCCCCAGAAACGCTGCGAGAAGAAGGATTGAACGCGCGTTTTGGGATGATACGAAGCCGGGGACCAGCAATGCACCGAGTGCTAAGAGAGAGGCCAGAAGAACAAAGCCAATGACGATGCTCCGATGAGCCTTGAGCGGGTTAGACTTCTGAGCCGATTTGATTTCGGAATTCATAACTGTCGCGACCATTATCTTGCTCCTTACACAACCGCGCGGCGACTGATGACAAAGACGTTCACGAGAAGTGATCCGACGAGGATTAAGCCGAATGCCATCTGGGTAACGAACCCCGAAACCGTGCCGAAGTTGAAGGTGGAGAGGAGATAGGAGATGAGGAACATGTTGATCGCGCCAAGCGTAGATCCAAGTGCTCCACCACGACCACCGGAGAGGCTCGCACCTCCGAGAACCAGGGCCGTAACAGCCTGAAGGGTGTAGGTGCTGCCCTGCGTCGGATCACCAGAGGAGATCAGCGCCGTGTAGCTGAGGGCGGCAAGTCCAGCGAATGCTCCACCAACAACGTGGGCGATGATGCGGACTGCGTCCACTCGAACGCCGCTCGTATACGCCATGCGCTCATCCGCACCCGTCATGCGAAGGTTGCGGTAAAACATAGTCCCCCTGAGAAGGAGCCATAATGCATACGCTGCAACCAGCAACAGCAAAACAGGTGACATGATGTCGGTCCCCGCCCCCCAGCTAAGCATCCAGTCGGGCGCGACTCCACCCGGTCGGGACATCACCATCAGGTTCAACCCGGAGAGGACAAGAAAACCCGACAGCGTAACGATTATCGGAGCGACACGCACATAAATGATAACCAGCGCCTGGAGTAGCTGGAATGCCGCTCCCAGGCCGACTGCCCATACTATCACTGCGATAGGGTTGGTAATTCCGTTACCCACAAGCCAGGTAATAAGGGTAACGTTGATGAACCCCATCAAGGGGCCAACTGAAAGGTCCACTGCTCCACGACCCGCCATGACAATGGGGGTGAGGGCAAGCGCCGTTAGAATCAAGGGCGTGGCGACAAGGATTGCACCTGCGAGGCCGTTGTTCGTGAATAGCCCGTGTCCGCGTAGGGCAACGGCGACCGAAAGGACGATGAATAGGCCGGCCGGCACGAAGAGGGAACGGTCCTGGGTGATTTGACGGAATGCGATTCCAGACATCATGCAGTCCTTTCCAGATCGAACTCGATGGAGGCGTTTGGCGATTTTCCAAACATTGCGGCCAAGATTGGCTCTTCCGCTATGTCCTCGCCTGCTAGCGACCGGAAAAGCCTTCCAGCAAAGAAGACGTCGACGCGGTCCGCAAAGCCGATGAACTCTTCGATTTCGCTTGATAGATAAATCACGCTGCCACCCTTCTCCGTGAACAGGCGCAGTTCGCGGTAGAGATCGCGCTTCGTTCCGAGGTCGACACCGCGAGCGGGATCGTTAAGGACGATGACGGACGGTTCGTTTGCAAAGGCACGGCCGATCAAAACTTTTTGCTGATTTCCGCCCGACAGTGAGGTGATCTTGTTCGCCGGACTTCCAATCTTAATCCGGAGCCGATCCACCTCGCGTTTGAACATGGGTTTGAGGCCGGCCTTATTGATTATACCAAGAGGACCGAGGTTCTTGCGATAGACGCCGATGGCAAGATTTTCGAAGATGCTCTGCTGAGGGAAGATACCTTCACGCTTGCGGTCGCCGGAAATATACGAGATTCCTGCTTTGGTAGCGTCTTCGAGCGATGCGACCTTTTTCATTCTCTCGGTGCTGGATGACCAGACTTGGACATTACCACCAAAAGGCTGGATGATACCCGCAACGGCGCGTACGAAAGCGTCTTGCCCCTGCCCGTCGAGTCCTGCAACACCGATGATCGCTCCTTTCGGTAGATCGAAATCGAAGGGCGCTGCCGCGCTGTGAGTAACGAGGTCTCTTACCGCTACCACGGCCGGCGCGGCGGCGCCTACTTGCTTTGATTCGTACGCCTTCGCGTCGCTTGCGTTTCGGTCCGCGGGCGTCATCATTGAAAGCAGGTTCTCTTCAGTTATTTCATGCTTCTCGAGCGTACCAATGGTGACGCCGTCGCGAAGGATCGTGGCTCGATCGGCGATGCGGACAAGTTCAGCGATCCGATGCGTTACGATCAGCACGGTCGCACCTTCCCTACGGAGACGATCAATTTCCTCGTGGAGGCGGATCGTGGAATCGAGGTCTAATGCCGCAGACGATTCATCGAGGATGAGGACCTTCGGCCTGCGCAAGACCGCTCGCGCAATAACTATCCATTGCTTGACGCTCAGAGGCAATGCCCCAACGTTCTGATCGAGATCCACGGGCTTGCCGACGAGGCGTTTCAGGATCTCCTCAGCCTCGGTACGCCGACCACTGCCGCCCTGCGAGCGGAAGATGCCGTCGCGCCCGACATACAGGTTTTCCAATACACTGGCCTCGTCGGCCACCAGCACTTCCTGGAAGATCGTTGTCAGCCCGATGCGCTTGGCGTCAGTCGGAGTCGAAATCTCTTCTCCAAGGACCGAAACGCTCCCGGAATCTGGGTGCAACACTCCAGACATGATCTTCGCCATCGTGCTTTTGCCACTTCCATTCTCTCCGACGATGGCGTGCACTTCTCCGGCCCGGGCTTCAAAATCACACTTCTTTAAGGCCTTAGTCTCGCCGAAAGACTTGGCAACATTGATCAACTTGATCGTAGTTTGGTTTTGCATCGGAGATCCTCTAATCCCAACGGCCGCGCGAGGCGGTCCTCCCACAAGAGAAACTTCTGTCCGGTGGCAAGACCCACCGGGCAGAACAGTTTCACTTCGACACAGGCTTCCAGGGATCAGCCGGGCGTTCGAAGTAGTCTGCAGCAATCGCAGCAGGAAACCACCCGTCCGCCTTGGGCTCCACGAAGTCTGTCGAGTTCAAGTCGCAATCTTCTGGTATTGCCGCGCGGACTTCATCGATGGTGTAAGGCAAGACGGGTCGAAGGAAGGACTGAACCTTAGGGCCTTGTCCCTCCAATGTGCGGAGCATGATCTCCCACATCTGTTGCATCTCGCGACGCGGCGGCCAAATATGGAAACTCCTGTCCACAAACTCGGGGTTCTTGCGCCAGTAGCACGCGGCGGAAGCTTCCCCCCCGAGAGTAATCGGGATCATGTCTCGACCTGACTGCAGCATTGCGTTGAGAACGCCGTTCTCTTGGGCCCCCTGCGTGAGGATCCCATCAATCTTCGTCGGGTTCGTCGCAAGAAACTTCTGAACTTCGACCTGGGCCACCTGGTCGGTCCACTTCCCTGCAACTTCACCGACGATCTTTATGTCGGGGTACTTAGCAAGTGCTTCCTTAGCCGCTTTGTCAAAGCTGTCCGAAGAAGCGAAACCGGGAATACCAGAAACGAGAAGGATATTGCCCTTCTTTCCTATTTTTTCCGCCAGCCACGTCGCCATCTCGGCACCGCCCTGCGCGTGATTGGCCGCGCCATTGATGGCGTATGGCGACGTCACGTAGCCCGAAAATGAGAACACCGGCACACCGGCTTTGTAGGCATATTCGATCGTCTGATTAAGAGCCGTGACGTTCGAGCAGCAGATGATGATTGCATCGACGCCTTCGTCCACCATTTGACGCATCTGCTGGATCTGAACGGCGTCTTTAAGATCCGACTGGGTGACCACGACATCAGACACCAGGCCCGCAGCCTTTGATCGCGGTAAAAGATCGCTCATGACCGCATCGAGAGCTGCGGCTCGCCAGGTGTTGCCAGCGTAGCTGCTTGCATAGCCGATCTTCCACGGAGGACCCTTTTTGGGCTTGAAGTCTTTGTAGGCGCTCGCCCCCAATGGAATCTGCGGATCTACAGTTTCATAGATCTTCTTTTCTGTAGCCGGTAGCTGATCGACACCATCCGCGTAAGCGGTTGTCGCCAGGGCGCTAACCGAGATCAGCGCCCCAAGTGTGACATTCAGAATGCACCTCATTGAAGTTCTCCTCCCGAGAAAAGGATCAGGCAACCTTAGACCGGGCTGCTGATGACTGTTGGATCTCCTCAAGAATTGGCAACAGATACTTCCGGAACTCGCTATAGTCCTCAGTAACGGGAAAATGTCCGAGCTTTTCCATTGTCCAAAACTTGGAGCCTTTGACCAGGTCTGCAGCAATCTTGGTATCGGCCGGGGACGTGTTTGGATCGTATTCGCCCGTGAGGAAGTATAGCATACATTTCGACGTATCGATTTTGCTGGCTTCTTCTGGCGACACATCGTGGTCGTAGTAGTAGTAATAAAGATCACCCGCGAAGATTCCCGGTCCACCGCAGCTGTATTCCCACTGGATTTCACGGACATTCGCTTCTGGCGAGTACGGTGAGATATTCAGCATCATCGCCGCACCGATGGAGGTGCGATTGACGTTTGGATTGTCGAACTCCCTGCGGATGCCAGCCATACCGACGTCGACGTACTCCGCCGCCGAGCGCAACGCACCTTCGACCGAGATCGTGGCGCGGAAGTTGTCCGGATAGTTCGATGCCAGGTCGATCGCGAGATGGCCGCCCATGGAGCTGCCCAAATAAACGGGGCGGTCTAGGTCGAGCGCTTTTGAGAGTTCGAGCTGGAAGTCCATCATGAACTTCTTGGTCATGTTGTATTCCTTCTCCCACCAGCGAACGCCGTAGGGGGGAAGGGACTTGCCGTGATACGGCAGATCGAAGGCGATGACGCGAAAATTTTTCGTCACGTCGGAATCGCAAAGCATATGACGGTATTGGCGACCGTCGGACCCTGCCGTATGACCGACGAGAAGCGGAATCCCCTGGCCCGCTTCTTCGTAATAGACGCGGTACTCGATACCTTCTACGGTGAGATAGAGATAACGGCCGATAATGGGGTCAAACTTGGTCATGCTGCTGCTCCTTCAGAACGGGCATTGCGCATCAGGGTGGTCATGCGGTTGAGAGCAGGCAGATACGCGAAGGTTTCGTTGTTACTGCTAAGGTAGAGGCCATGCTTGATGTTTGATGACTGCAAGCACTGATAAAACGGCAAGGGTTTGTGCTGAAGCAGCGCCTCCCACTGTGAACCGGTCCCGCGTATGACGATAGTGCACTTGTCGTCGTCGTATTCGGCCTCTTCCACCTTTAGCAACGTACCGTCCTCGAAATGAAGCGCTACACTGCGGGTAGGGAAATCGCATTTTAATATACCGTTAAGATAACGAGTTTCGCGCTTGAACTCGAAATCCTCCCGCACGAATTCTATGAATTTCTTGAGATCTATCGCCATTTTAGGCTCCTCCCTTGTTGATAAGCGCTGAGAACTCCGCGCATGTTGTACATGCCCCCTCACGGGACAGCACATTCTCAAATGCCCATTTCGGTGAATACTTCCTGGGCATGCCTGAAACTGTCGATGCCTGCTGGCACACCAACGTAGATAGCCACCTGAAGGAAGATCTCCTGGATCTCCTGTTTCGTAACACCGTTGTTGATGGCGCCGCGGATGTGGCCTCTGAGCTCGTGCGGTCGGTTTAAAACCGCTATCATTCCAAGGTTGAGGATCGATCGAGCGCGACGGTCGAGGCCAGGTCGGTTCCAGATATTGTCCCAACAATACTCGGTGACGAGTTCCTGCATCGGCCAGGTGAAGTCGGTCGCCTTTCCGAGGGCCGCATCAACGTAAGCGTCCCCCATCACCTGCCGACGAGTAGCAAGTCCGCGCTTGAACTGCTCCGATGGAGCTGTTCGCTCGCCGGCCTTAGACCCCTTATCTTTCCTGTCCAAAGTGGCCATTGGGTTTCGCTCCCTTCATCATATTTGACAGATTATCAGACAATTTTCAACTGTCAGTTTGGCGTAGTTTTTCGCGATCAGGCCTGATCTTTCACGAACTGCGCAATTTTCGTATGGTCGACATCGGGGCCTAAAGCATGCCGAGCAGCATCCCAGGCATCAGCGGTACCGGCCAATGTCGGCAGCTGGAGATTGAGCGCCTTCGACAAGTCCGCTGCAATCCTAATGTCTTTCGCCATAAGCCCCAAAGCAAAACCAGAGCCAAAAGTCTCCGAGAGGATGAACTGCTTCATCTTCACTTCTGTTGCGTTGTTCTTGCCAGACGACGAGTTGAGAATATCGACGATCGTTCTAGGATCGAGACCAAACGTTCGGCCAAGAAGAACGCCTTCGATAGCTGCCAGAACCCCGGCTCCCGATACGAAATTGTTGATGGCTTTCATGGCGTGCCCTGAGCCGATCGGGCCTGTCCTAAAAATCTGGCCGCCCATGGCGCACAGGATGGGATCAGCTTGATCGATATCGTCAGAAGCACCGCCTGCCATGATAGTAAGAGAGCCTTCGACGGCTCGCTTCACTCCGCCTGACACGGGAGCATCGACCAGCCGCAAGCCCTTCTGATGCAAGCGCTCTGCGAGCTCACGAGTATCATTGGGCGCCGATGAGCTCATGTCGATGACAAGCGCGTCAGCACTCAGGGATTGCCAGGCCCCATCCTTGAAGAGCGCGTCTTGAACAATCTTGCCGTTGGGAAGCATGGTAACCGCAACATCGGCGCCATTGAATGCTTCCGCTACCGTCTCTGCCGGAACGCCGCCGACGGCCGCGAACCTTTCCCTAGCCTCGGCCGATAGATCAAAGCCAGTGACTTCGAATTGAGCCGACAACAGATGTTGTGCCATCGGCCCGCCCATTGCGCCGAGACCAATAAAGGCGACGCGCAGATTTTTTCGTGGTGACAACGTCCCGCTCCCGAATGTGAGGCAAGCACAATCAGCTACCTCCGTTAGTGAGGAGTAGTTAACGACCTATCAGACAATCTGTCAATCGGAAAATTCATGCTTGGGCCGGCGCGCCCTCGCTACGACGCCAATTTTGCCGTCGCTTCTTCAATCACCTCACTTAAAATGACCGTGCAAGCAGCACCCATCTTATCGTCCGATGGACACCAGAGAGGTTGTTGCGTTGTCAAAAGCACCGTGCCTGAAGGATTTAATTACACCCGGCCACCTCCAGCATCAGACAATCTGTCAATTTTCAGAAAATCTTATGGCATCAGCCTGAGGTGTTGTTGCGCAGGTACTCGAGTGCGACTTTCGCAGCCATATCAATGTGGTGCTTACAAGCGGCCGCAGCCCTGGGTCCGTTGCGATTTTGGATCGCTTCGGCAATCTCTTTGATTTCTGCAATGCTATGTTTGAGGCGCCCCGGTTGTGTCATCGAAGTCATGCGCAGAAGATTGATCCGGTTGTGCAGCGATGTTAGCATTTGCCTGACGAAGACGTTTTTGCTGCCATCCATCAAGCAGTCATAGAAGGCGTTTTTAGCAGCGATGAGCCTGTGTCCCACGCCGCTTTCCGCCGACGCTTCGAATTCTCTAACGGCATCTTGCAAAGTGGCAATATCTTCCGCCGTTCCATTTTCGGCGAACTGCTGACCAGCAAACCCCTCGAGCAGCGCGCGGACGGTGTAGAGCTGAGCGGCCTCCTCATAGGTTATGATACTGACAACTGGACCCTTGTGGGGGAAGCTTGTGATCAATCCCTCTGCCTCAAGCTGCCGAAGCGCTTCACGGACGGACGTGCGACCCACGCCGATCATTTCGCAAAGCTCGCGCTCGACGAGCCTTTGCCCCGGCTTGAACTTGCCCGTCGCAATAGCCTGTCTGAGCCTTTCTTCGACTTGCACTCGAAGAGAGGCATTTTGCCGAGCGACCTGCAGCTCCACATCTACCATGATCAATGTCCTACGTAGCACTAATGAATTTGAGCTAAATATATGGCTGCTTCGCGGGGAACTTTCAATCAGATTGTCTGATGAGCGGTCATTAGCAACTAATCTCGAGGATTGAGCCCGCTGTGTAGAGGTCGGCTTCCCGATCCATGAGGAACCGATCGGTTGGCGCGCCATAAGTGGAAAGTCTAGTCCAAATGGCCTAGTTCAATTGGTGTCCTGATGGCCGACAATGTCCGCCCGCCGATTTCTCAAAACCAGCCACGGTTGCGACCCTGATCGACGAGGTGTCCACGGTCACCGACACCACCGCATCTTCCAGGAGCACCCGTTCGACTAACGGCCGGGTGCAGCTTGGCAATCGGCAAAAGCCGCATCAGCAGACGATAGTGGTTCCGATCGCGCCTCCAGTCCGGAGGCGGCATCGATCTTGAGCGCCTCAAGATCCGCCATCTTTCTTCGCCTGCCAGCCTGGCTCGTACTTGCGCTATCGCTCCCGCAATGCCCATTCTAACCACTTTTCTCTCTGACCATCTCTCTTGAAAAATTGTAACCTTCGTGCTACATATCTAGTGCAATCTGTAGTGCGAAGGTGACAAATTCCGACACCTCACAACCCTCCGGCCGCTGTGCGGCGCGCGCTGCGCAAACTGGGCGCAGACATACACGTCGACGTCGCCGCCTGCCTATGGCGGTAGTAGCCGAACGTGCCTTCACCTCACGCTCAACGCTTCAAAAGATCGAGGCCGGCGACACCAATGTCAGCATCGGCATCTATGCAGGCGTCCTCCAGGCACTCGGCCTGCTAGATGGGCTGAGCCAAGTCGCCGACATCGGTGACGACAGCGTCGGCCAGTCTCTGGCCAATGCAGAGTTGCCCAAGCACGCTCACCCAAGGCGATCACCGGGATCGTCACGCGATGGCTGATTTCGAAGTTCATCTCGACCTTCACGGCCGCACACGTCCCATCTGGCCCGGAGCAATCGCGCCCGTGGTGCCGAAACAATCGTGTTTGAGTATGATCGTGCCTGGCTCGAGGACCCGGGCCGCTTCTCGCTGCAGCCCGCTCTAGCTCTGAGCTGGGGAGAAAAATCACGGCTTTCTGTGGCTCAATAAAGCCAGCTGGTCGTTGTCCCCTGCCTATGACCTCAATCCAGTGCCTACGGATGTGAAGGCGCGCGCGCTGACGACAAACGTTGATCTTGATGAAGGCACCTGCTCCCTTGACCTGCTGGAAGAAGCTGCAGGGCTCTACGCCCTAACGCTCGCCGAGGCTCGCGCGATCATTAAGGAAGTCGCGACACCGCAAGGTGGCGCGAGACCGCCAAGGCGGTCGGTGCGCGGTCAGCCGAGATCAACCGTATGGCCAGTGCGTTCGATCACGATGATTTGCAGCGAGCGCCAGCCCTATGACGAGAGCCTTCCTCCACAGTTTCAATCCGCCCTCTGCCGGCCCGATCACTGAACCGGATTACGGCATCGTTGCGTTGTAAAGGACGGATGTCCAATGGCAATTTTCCGATCTGCAGTCCTGGCTGGATTTGCGATGGAATTGTTTCAAGCGCCTCCGTGACCAACGAGCGAAAACCAATAATTATGTGATTCGGTGAGATCGAGACGCTACTCTACGAACAAACTATGTCACTGCCAGCGGATCCTCAATCACATCGACGATCGATGGCTGGCCAAGCACGTCCGCGAAGCGCTGTAGCATGGCAACAGTACTCGATGACATCTCCGCCCTGGAGCCCGGGATATAGCAAGCGGCTGCATAAGCGAGTTGCCGTTGCCTCGGTTCCGTTAGCAACAGCGGCAGCGTCTCGATTGCTTGCTCCGGCTCAAAGGTGACGATAGCCGTCTGCACGCGAGTGATTTCGGCCAAATGATCAGCGCTTAGTGAGCGGAAGGGCTCGTCCTCGGTCAGCACCCGTGACCAGCGCGCCAGGCGGTCGCGTCGGATCCCGCCACGATCGCTCACCAGGAGTACGACCATACGGATGATGGCATCGGCGAGTCCGCCGATCGCGATCCTCCTGAGCGCATTGGCGATGTCCGGCTGCCATCTCATATCGTCAAGTGTCGTCCCTTTGCGGTATGCTTCGCGGGGATTGTCAAAATATCGCTGCCAAGGGTTGTTCCAGATCATGTGAAACGCGAGCTCATAACCCATGTCGCGCCAGTCGCGCATGACCACGATCGCCTGTTCGACAGCCTTGAAATAGAGCGCTTCCGCAGCCAGGAAAGGATTTTCCGCTGCTGCGTTCGCCCGGGAGTTCCGTACCTGCTCTGAAATTGACTTATAGCCAACCATGATCGGATTCTGAGAAGACAGCAGCGATCGCTCCAGCCGCTTTGGATGGAACATTCGGCTGGCGTCTGCTGAGATGTCTGTGACCGCGGCCTGCACAAAGGGGCGGGCAACTGTGTGATAGATCTGCGCTTGCAGTTCAGAGACGCGGGCGACGGCAGCGAAGGGACCTCCATCGTCATGGCCGTCGTTAAACTCACGGATATTCTCGAAGGTGCGCTCGATCAGTTCAACACTATAGCTCTTGTGTCCAGCATCTTCTTGAATGTCCGTGATGCGCATCTCGTAAAGGCCAGGCAACAACGCCTCAATTGCCTCGAGCGTGCTTGCAACCTCATTGTATTCTTTGTTGATTACTCTCGAGGAAACGAATGTACCGAGGTGACCGACGTCGTTGTGTACCATATAAATAATGTGCTGGCCGAGAAGGCGGATTTCCTCCTCGTTGTCATAGATTTCGGGGATCCAATTCAGCGCCTGCTGCGGCGGCGTGACATTGTCGCCATGACTGGCAAATATGATAATAGGCGCCCTGATCTTCTTAAGGTCGAAATGCCGCCGGTCCGGCTCCCCATACGCCTTGTTGTGCGCCAGTCGATTACCAACAAAGAGGTGCTCAACTATCCAGCGGATCTCGTCTCCCCGCATCAGGCAGAAGCCGCCCCACCACTTCTCAGCCTTAAGGAAGGCTTCGCTCGCCGCATCCACATCTCGGAACAGTTCGACATACTTCATGAATAACTGGCGCTCGGGATTGAGCGTTTCGAAATTCTGTACGAGATGGGCGCCGTCGAAGATGCCTCCGCCCAGATCTGACAAAAACATGGTTATCCAAGCTCCTCCGAAGAGGCCCGCCATGTAGCGGAGGGTATTTTCACCGATATTTCCCGAGGTAGGTGTCACCGGCGATCCGTTGAGGATGATCGGGCCAGCTAAGTCGAGATTTGTCGCAACCATCAGAAGGGCAGCCCAGCCAGCTTGGCAGTTGCCGACTACGACTGGAAGGCGGGCAAGCGGATGCAGGCGCATGACCTCACGAACAAAGGCCGCTTCCGCATACGTGACATTAGAGAGATACTGCCCCCCCTCTGGCTCTCGGCGGAAGGACACCAAATAAACCGGGTGACCTTCCCGCAACGCCACGCCGACCTGGCTGTCTTCTTTGTGGCCACCGACGCCGGGACTATGTCCGGCGCGCGGGCAAATGATTATGAAGGGGCGCTTCGTGTCATCGACGTTAACACCTTGGGGCGGAATCATTCGAAGTAACACGTAATTGGATTTCAAGGGCAGATCGTTTCCATCCATAACTATCTCGTAGTCGCAGAAGAAAACCGGCGGACAGCCTGCCGCTTCATGTTCGAGGAAGATGTCGCCGCGCTGTCGGAGAAGATCCATGCACAATATGGCGCGCTCACTAGCGTCGCGCAGGTATTCCGCCCAAGCGTGGCCCAAATTCCCATTGCCGTGCACCTCGCGTAGACTCTCGGCAAGACGTTCGGCCTCAGTAAAGAGCTTTCCCTGGCGGGTAGAGTGGCTGTCGCACATGACTTGCACGCGGCGCAATAAGGCAACCTGCAGAATTTTAGCGGTTTCAGCGCCCGCTTCCGCCAAGCGTTGGAACATCGGGAATAGACTTTGGGTCACTTGGCTGTCCAGTTCCGTGGATGGCGCTTCAATCCACCGGAGCGGGTTTAGAGATGTAAGAATATCCGCCATCGTTTCAACTCCTCTATGGTTATGATCCCGTACGCATACATACGTGCCAGATCGATCGTGCTTCCGTCTGGCGAGGTGCTCGGTAGGCAATGCCGACGCCTAGGAAAGCAGTTTGACGACTTCCGACCCCAACGAGTTACCGCCGCATTCATCCCCTGCAATGTCTATGCCAAGCACTGGGTCAGCCAGCTACGCCGGGAGAGGGGGCAGCAAGCTCGTCGCCAGGGAATGCCACACAAAGTCTTCATTCAGCCTGGATCAGCAGTTTCTCCCAGCTCGTTGGAGACTATCGGAGGACAGGAGGTGATGGATTCGCCTGCGGTGTGGGATCCCACCAACTAGGATGTTTCAGCGGCCGTCCGCGTGGCTTTGGTTGGGGCTAAGGCTGGTGGTGGCACGGTTATAGACGATGCCTTCTGTCTGACGCTCACCGATGACGGCAGTCTTCATCCGGTCGCAAAGCACTCCCGCGGAGCGCCGCCGAGAGCCTCGAAGGCCGCGATGTGGAAACGCAGGCCGGTCATCTGATGCATGACGAAGCGTGCCCAGATGGGACGCTATGACCCGGCACTATCGTGAACTGCCAGATGATCCTCGGCGCCAGTTAAAGTGCCGACCGCGTGACACCGCCATTTTCGCTGGCGTTAGTGTTGGTCAGGTTCACAGCAGATCACCGATAACAGTGGACAGGTTAAACGGAACGATTCCGATCTCACCACGCGGCATCCTGTCGAGCAAGTCGACCGTGCGGGCAAAGGTTTCGACTTGCTGAAAGGCGTAATCAGGGTCGAGCCGGTCCAAGCCTCCGCCCGGCAAGACCTGGCAAAGATAGTCCGGTATCGGACAGCTTGATATCGTCGGAATTCCTGATGCGTATAATGGCTGTCCTTCGCCCAACATCACCTGCGCCGCCGCTGGGGCGACTATCAGCGCGCGTACCTTTTTGCGCCCGCGTGCGGCAGCGATGTACACGTCACTCATCGACTTATTACTGGTATAGATCAAATCGAGTTCCGGCTTCCCGGTGGGCGCGGGGTGCCCTTTTGCAAAGTCATCTCGCCACTCGGTACATCCAAGATGCTCAATCGTAGCTCCTGCAACGGCTTTAGCATGGCCGGGTTTGCCGTCCCACAATTCTGGATGCATTTCGAGCCAGGTCGCCGTCGCCTGATTCCCGTGGCGGCCGAACTGGGGAAGCTGGAAATGACCCGTGACGAGTACGAAGACGAGGCTTCGGTTGCGGGCAGATTTCGGTAGCGAGGAGAAATAATGCGCCAGAGCGAGTACCCCAGCACCGCCGTTCTCTTCGCACGCATTAGGTCCATCGGTGTGGGTGTTGATGATGATTGTCTCAAGCAGGTTGCAGCCCGGCAAAACCGCATAAATCGTATCGGTCGCAACGTCTTCCAACGTGCCATCCAAGGTCAGGCGACCGCTCAAACCGTGCTTGATCGCGGCTTTGATCCGCTCTCCTTCAGATTGCGCCACCCATATTGCAGGTAAGCCCCAATACGGTGTGGTGAATGGCAGCACCTGCCCCTTCAACTGCACTTCCGAGACGCCTTCGAAAATGCAAACGACGGCTAAAACCCCTGCTTCACGCGCCTTGTCGATCGGTACGCCAAGCAAACCGGTGATAAGCGGCGTGGTTACGGCTTTGGGAAAGTCTATGCCTTCCGGCAGGCTGCCGCGTCGATTGGTCACCAGTTCGAGGAATGCCGCCAGATCCCGACGCTTTACCGTCACCACCGCAATTTTGCCGCGGGCTTTCTCAAACGCCTGAACCCGACCGTTGAAAAGAACCATCTTACCCGAGATACCGCCGGGAGGTGTAAGCCCGGAATACGGGAACGGCGCCGCTACCTCAATTACTTCACCATTTGACAGTTTGAACGCGGTGGTTCGTGGCATCCACCGGCGCATCGTGAGTTGGTCGCGCTTCACCTCAAGGCCCATCCCTCTCAACTCACCAGCAAGATAATCGATTGCCCGTGCTTGCGCCGGGCTGCCGGTCAATCGGGGGCCGAAACTGTTGAGCCTTTTGATCCAACTCCAAAGTTTCCGCTGATCAGGGAGTGCGGGGATGGACGGCTTTCGCTGCTCACTGAATCCGGTGCTGGGAAAAGCCGGGAATACGATCCCGGCGAGAAGAGCAGTGAGCCCAACAGTCGAAAAATCTCTTCGTTTCAAGACTAACCTCCGCGCCTCTCTATCACGAATGGAAGCGATACCTATGGCCGCACGCCGCCCATGTCCTTGCAAATCCAGTGCCATTAAAAGCACACGTCTAATCTTCAGTTTTGAATTGAACGCGCAGTCTGAATCGGTTTTGGACCGCGTGCGAAGTCAATGCAGCTTTCGGACAGACTCCGCGCAAGCATCTGAAGTGGTTGAAGAGTCACTTTACTGATCTAGGAACGCGTCGTTGGTTCAATGCCTTTAAGAGCGACTTTATCTTGAGCCTAGTCTCGGGTCGGCCAAAAACCTTTGCCTGCTTGCAGACGACCATCAGTCGCCGAATGCAGCGGCAAGACTGTAAACTGTTGACCACGATAGGCGCTGCGCGTTGGACCTTTGTCACAACAACCTATCAAAACCCTCTATTTTATCCGGCGGACTTTCATTGCCGCCAAGGTTCTGGAGCTAGCGGCAAATCAGCCCCGACTGCCAATCTATTCGATGCTTGCGTCGCTGATAGTGAGGCTGGCGCCCGAACCGCCGCCTGTTTGAGGCTCCAGCCGGATAATGACGGTCTGTGGCTGACGGCAAGACGGGTCATCGGGCAAGGGAAACCCAAATCGTTGAGGCTTTGCCCCGTCCAATACCGAAAACGCCTTGTTCGGAAAAATACCAAACCTACCAATTTCGCGAACGTTACTGCCGCAGTCAAGCGAAACGACCGTCGTCACTGGTCCTGAAGTCGACGGTTCATAACCAGTGACAGTAAGGACGACCCGCGCACTGGTATCAGCCGATGAGTGGACTGCTCTGCTCGATATGGTTATCGTCGCGGGCTTACTGGTCGTTGCCCGCATGTCGCTCTCGTTAGCTTGAACCGGGCTGACGATGCGCAGCATCGATAATGCCGCCGCACGAATAGCGATAAGCACCCAACGATGATAGCGCATCGATGTCTCCACAACCCAGCCAGTCCGGATATTAGGCGGACACTATGGCTATTTCTAGCTTTGCGGGCTCTACGGCGCCGGGTTTGCCCGCTCCCGATCCGACAGGAATGAGCTGCAGGTCGATGGCCTCGCCATCCGTCTGCCCCCTTCCGCCGTAAACCCGCTGGATCGCGTCCGTCAGATCGAGGACGAAGGATGGTTTGCGATGATGGTCGCCGTCATGACCGAGAACGGCGAAAGAACCGACGTAATGGGGATCGGTGACGGGCGTATCGGCCTTAAGGTCGTTCTTGCCGAGAAACACCCGAACGCTGGTCGTGCTGGCACTGGTGATCTCGACATCGCGCAGGAATGCCAGCACACGAGGAGCGGAGGCCGCCTGCTCCTGTGCCGCGCCGAAATCTATTGTATCCATGCCGGATGGCAGAGGCGGTTGGCGGACGATCTCCTGCAATGCGCCCGCCGGGATCTTGATCGGCAGCGAAAGCGGCACGTTTTCCGTTGCCGCCTTGCTGTTGTCCGTGGAGGTGGTCGTCACGCCGGCGATTGCAGCATCGGTCGCCGTCGCCGCGATCACGGACGTGAGTTTATCGTTCAGGGCCAGCGTTTTGGCGCTCGCCGCCGCGACCTTGAAGTAGGTCCGGAAACCATAATTGTATCCGAGTTCCTCTGGAACATAAAGGTCAGAGACCTTCGGGGACCAGAAGTTGCCGTCGACATCGTAGAAATTGTCGGTGAACGGCATGTCGGCCCAGAGCCGATCCGTGCTGTTGGCGTTGCGCAAATTCCACGTCGCCCAGATGCGGTCGATGTTGCAATGATGCATGAAGAAGATCGGATCGCGGGGCGACGACATTTCCGGCATCCAGCCACCGATATTGTTGTGCACCTGATTGTGCGGTGTGTATTCCAGCGTCCCCTGCGTGCCGCTGCTGGTGGTGACCCAGGAAGGATCGAGTGAGTTCTGTCCCTCGGGGCGGGTGGTGCCGAAGACCTCGTATGGCTTCGCCGTTAGGATGGTGTTGAGAACCTGTGGCCCAACTATATTGTCCGGCATCGGCTGCGTGATTGGCCAGGTGCGCGACGAAACATAAAGTGGATTGTCCTTGCCGTCGGGCGTCTTTTGCATTGTGAACACTTCGGGCAGGTACGGATTGTCGGTCCAGTCCCAGAACGGCATAGCGAAATCGTTGTTCTTGGTCACGTGCCGAACGATGCGCTCGTACATAGCCGTATAGGCCCTGTGCCACGGCAGGAAATACCAGTTGCCATGCGGGCAGTATTTGACGACGTCACCGCTGCCGTGAATTTTCGAGAGGTTGACCCAGTTGAATTTGTCGCTGGCGGGAAGGGCGTTGAGAAGGCGCACTGCGTCGCGATAGGTCTCGATGATCGGGTCGTTCCAGGCCAAGCCCTGCAGTGAGCGCCGCCAAGGGATTGACGGTATCTGCGCGAAGGCTTTTGTCCCCGGTAGGCCGCTGGCGAGCAGGCCTGCTGCAATGACGCCACCCTGAACGATGACATGTCTGCGTGTGATGCTCATCTTACTCTCCCTTGGATTTGAATTGTCCTTCGCCAAGATTAATGCCGCTTTTAGGCCGGTTCCGCGCCGTCTGGGCGCGGGAGCAGTGGGCAATTCGCACCACCATAGAGCTTGCGTTGGCTCTTTCTGAGTTTCGGTGAATCGGCGGCACGAGAAATGAAGCAAGCGACGTGCCACTCGAAAATGCAGCGTAAAATGCGAGCTAAAAACGCTACTACCGATCGTATTCCTGCATTCCAGTTGGAATCCAGATTCCGGAAAACTTAGTATCGCATTCCATGATCGTTCGAGCGACGGCTTGCCGACCAGCCACGGCAAGCACGTTCGGTTGCGAAAACCTCAAATGATCAAGCTGAAACAGTTGTTCAGACCGGTGAGAGGGCCCAAGATGCTGAAAACGCCCTGTGCGACGATAGAGAAGCACGCATCTCGAACAGGCTTTCGCTATCGGACCCCCAGCAATGACGGAGCCGTAGCCCGCTCGCTCTCAAATTCAAAACTGCGAAGCAGGCACCACTCCGTGGCTTGGCGGGTGCGTAGAGCAGAGCGGGACAAACCGATTGTCGTGATCTCGACAAATGCGACAAAGGGCGGCGGCTGTCCGACATTTGCGAGAATAGCGGCGGGATCTCCGCGCGGGAACAACGGGCTCACCAAGTGATCCCACTTTCAGTCCCATTGTGCCCACTCATTCGGGCTTACTGTCGGACCCTATCGAGACCTCGCCGCAGCTGCGAAGCCCCACTCATATCCGTTTGAATTTGGCATCAAGGCTTGACGCTTGCCGTCCACACGGGGCAATTCGGGCAGTGTATTAGCCTGCTGTCCCGCTCGTTTCCTAACCCGACATCACAGCGGGGCAGGCTGATTTGGGGATCATCGCTCATTTGGGCCATGGTCTCAAGCGTCATATACCTGGCGCGTTGAACGGCCCATTCATCATTCTGTTCGAGCAGCAATGCACCGACGAGACGGACGATGGCTTCGTCGTTCGGAAAGATGCCGACGACCTCATGTGCATCAGAGACAACAAGGTTCACACCACGTAATCCTCGACGTGTCAGCCTGCGCAAGAATTCCGTCCAGATCGGTTCGGCCTCCGAGGTGCCAACTTCCATACCCAGGACCTCGCGCCGACCGTCGCTGTTGACGCCGACCGCGATAATGACGGCGACTGAGACGATGCGGCCGCCACGCCGG
>NZ_LOKU01000052.1:0-20264 GCF_002211295.1 Rhizobium sp. N122
CGGACATGATCTCTATGCGAGCCATGAAACCTCTTCGTTCTGGTATTAATGTCAGCACTAATGCTGGTTCTAATGCCAGAACATCGCCTGATTTGGCCGATCAGCAAAAACAGCTCACCGTACGCTCCCACCTGAACGGCGACAGCCATGAACAGCGTTTCCAGTCTCAGCGACTCGACCCCGTTTTCGCGGAACCTGATCGTGATGTCAAAAGGCTATTTCCGAGCCGAATGGCAAAAAGGATCGGCGCGATGGAACGGAGGCGCGGAGAGGACGGGCTTAGATTCAGCAATCGAAATCAAAGCATGCGCGCCGGCGGCTCGAATACCGACATGGCATTGAGCGGGAAAACCCAACGAGGGAGTTTAACACAGACCCTACTGTCGAAGCAAAGCGCATGCAAATAGACTTGGCGTCGCTCGCCGACGAATCGCTCGAGCATCGAGCGAGATCAACGCCAACCAAAGATCGAAAAATTGCGCAATCGGCGCGTATTGTTGATCAGACGGAAATTCGAGTGAAAAACTAAGTTGTGAGATTGCGGGTGTCTGCACACCGACGACAGCGCGTCGGCTGCGACAGCTATCACCAATACTGCTAACTACTGGGGGCGTCATAGACAACCCCAGCTCACTTCACGGGCTCCGCTACATCACTGATACCTCTGTCGCTCTCGTCGTCATCGGGGATCATTCGCTGCAGGAGCCGAATAAGATCGCGCGTCGTGCCGTTCGGAAGTCTCCTAAGAATCCTCGCCAGTGTGAGACAATCCTCGGCCTCCTCCGATGTGCGGCCCCAAAGATGTGGCGCAGCTTCAAAGATCATATCGATAGGCATGAAGCCAAGAATCTCACACAGATGGATCATCCGAGTAACAGTCATTTTGGAAAATGCCCGCTCGTAGCGTCCGTATACAGGGATGGACAGACCAAGCATTGGAGCAACGTCTGCGCGAGACAGGCCCTGCGCTTCGCGTGTCTTTTTCAGGAACGCGCTGATCAATTCCTCCATGTGACCCAACGATGTAATTTCGCCGCCGAAACCTGGCTTTCGATAGATCGCCTTGTCAACCTCCGGATCGGCGGTGCTGACGAGGCCTCTCGAACTTCTGTAGCTTGCTAGATCTTCCGTCACCGCACGTCCCTGTTTTCCTGCCACTCGTTGTAGACTTGAGCCAACCTGAACCGATTTGAACCACTTGCCATCGCCACACTACAACCGTTTTAAATACCCATTTTGGGCATTTTTTGCGTTATAGCAAATATTTGAGGGTTTAGCCAAATTGCTTCATGAATGCATTCAAAACAGTCTCGCTAGACCGGTGGCCCAGTTCCATGAAAGATGAGTCGGCTATGGCCGCACCCGCCACTGAATCATCTAGGTTGCGTCGAATTTGAGCGAAAATTCACATTCAATGCTCAACATCTTCTAAGCGGTCTTCGTTGAGGACGATAAGACATAATCCTCGAAAACCGATCCATTTCCCCGTCCCACGATATCCCATTTGGCTAGCTGGGAAAGCTCCGCCGTGCTGGAAATCACTCAGCCAAGAACCCATATCGGTTACCGCTCCCGCTAGCGTGTAGGTTCGATGCTCTCTGAAAATTCCGGCATCATGGAGCAAGTGCCACAAACGTGAACTTTGCTAAACGAAGCCGCCACCTTATCGCATCCACACAAAGGGCTTGAAATAGTCGACCGTGAGGGTTACATCATTGTAAGCAGCAGACAACGAGGCTTCCGAAAGGTCGCTGTTGCAGGTGCACCCTTAGAGGTCGGTACACCACGGTAAGGCACACGCGTTCGGCGGAAACGCCATGGGAAGGCTTCTTTAGGGGGCCTTTTTTGTTTCTAGGGCACCCTTATTTGCTGGAAATGAGCCTTTTTCACGAGTTGGCAGACGCTACACCTTCGCTTGATGCGGCTGAAATTAATTTCTTTCTGATCAGCGCTTTTTACCACCAGTTCTACGTTGTGTTCGTCTGATCTGCTAAAAGGTAATAAACAACAAGATCATTAAGGCCAGAGGTCAGGACAGGGCCTGAAACGGCAAGGTTACCTGCCCAGTAAGGCATACAGAGGTAGTCACAAGATGCTCGAACGTGAATCTACCTTGCGGATGTTCGATTGTTGGGAAGGAGTCGTTAATAGTCGTCATGAGGCGCGGTCACCCGAAGACAGCTCTCACGATCTGGACCCATTCACTGAACTGGATTATAGATTGCGCTGGGTAGTCTGGCTCTGAGACATTGAATTTTCTCCCGATATAAGGGCACGGGTTTGACAACCTTACGAAAGTGCTAACCCCTGAACGTGGTTTCGTTCTCCTGGTAAGGGTCCTTTCATGTTCAAATCGATACGAATAGAGCACTGACCTTTCGCTTCCGCCCTTACGACGGAGTTGTCTGCTTATGTCTCGCGTATCGACCGGAAGCCTGAACATGCTGCAGGAGCGAATTCCCACCTGAGACCGAATTCCTACGACGCCTTCTCCGCAGGAGACCGGAGGTTCGAAATGCGACCAGTGCGCCTGGCCTGACCCGAGAGAGGCTTCGGGCAGCCGAGGACGACACCTACGGCCTGTTCGTCGACTTCCGTTGGCCCAAGAACGTCGGGAAGCCATATTGCCCTCGCTGTGGCTGCCTGGAGCCGTACGTCGTCGTCGTTCTGATGCTCGGAGCCGGAATGCCGCGCCAAATTTTCGGTTTTCGCCAACCGCAAGCTTTCATTCAAGAAGATCATCATGGCAATCTGGGAGGAGATCACGGCCGCCAAGGGCATGGCGGCGCTCCATCTGAGCCGCAAGGTCAACGTCCAGTATAAGACCGCCTACTTCCTGCTGCAGAAGCTCCGGGAGGCAGCCGACCTTCGCCGTGATGCGATCAAGCTGCACGGTACGGTGCAGATCGACGGCAAGTATGTGGGCGGCGTCCTCCGCAAGGTGACAAGAAGGAAGAGCGCAAGGACGGGCGCAAGAAGGAAAATCAGAACGACAAGCGCATGTGAGTTCTGGCGCTGAGGGAGGCCAACCGCCATGCACCGAACAGAACGGTGACGCGGGTGATCCTGGACGAGAACGGCAAGGATGCATGGGCGGCCGAGCATGTCGAGTCGAAGGCGCTCCTGATCGCTGACGAACACAAGGCGCAACCAGGGCTTGAAAGAAAGCGCTGTATAGATCCACCTGCTCCGCCCTTTTAGTCCGCTAGCAAAAGGCGGTAGGGGACCGACTTCTCGAAGCGGTTTCCTGCCGGCCGACAAGGGCTACGGCAGCGCTGAAATCCTCGCCAAGCCGGTCGAGTGTAAGGCTTCGGCAACATCGCGCCGAAGAACAACTGGAAGGGCTCAGTCGTCTTCTCACGCTGGGTCTATCGGCAGCGTAACCTCGTGAAACGTCAAAAGCATCGGTTCGATCGTAATTGACGCAAAGCTGACAGTCGTGTGCGATCGCGCACATTGACAGGCTGGCATGATGCAAGCGCCGACGTGCATTGTGACCTCAACCCAAATCACTCCAATGCTGGGTTGGCCTTCGGACGGATCGCTCGCAAGGTTGACGCTGTTCAAATACTAGGCGGAGTGGCACAATCCGCGACTCCCGACACACGGTGAGCACCGGAAGGCGCCTTCTGTCGCCATTGAAACATTCACTAACAATGATCTGGTGGCACACCAATTGCTTGTAGGAGCCCAGATCTCTGCCGGCAATGGTTCCGGTCCAAGCTCCAGTGGCTACTATCGACGATGACCAACACCTTTAGATGTAAGGCCCATCTTCGCGCATGTCGTACCGTACCAACGGAGCTCGTCAGCGATCATCACGCGCGGCGGCGTGCAGCCGATCCAAAGAGCTTTGTCACCAGCCACTGCTCAGCGCGGGAGCCTCTTCAGCTTTGGATCAAGACGTTGAGAGCGATGCCATTCTGGCCGACAGCGCCGCCGGAGCCAATGTTCTTCGCGCGCGATCGAAGTAACCTACGTTCAGATGTCATGTCGCCGCGAATGAGACGGCTTCAAGGGATTCCAGTGGGAGATCGCCTTGCCGAGTTAAGGCTCCCACTGGCACACGGTTTCATTGGTCACGCCGGTGCCGCATGTTGGCCGCCGCAATCCGCTAAACTTAACGGTGCCCTAGAACCTGAAGAGACACAGCGAAATCGGCCTTTTGTTTGGCACCGGTTGGACTAGGCCCGTTTTCGTTTTCGTCTCAAAAGTGGAGATGCGATATGATTTCGAATCACCAAGCCGACGTGGTTGGCGATAGCGACAAGCTCATCGAGCAAGCGCTGCGAGCTGCCATGGATACTGCTCTAAGTCCGGCTGCGCCGGCTCACCTGCGTGGAGCGCTGGACGCGGCAGTGTTTCCAGGGGGCTCTCGGATGCGCCCCAAGCTCTGCTTGAAAGTCTCCTATGTGTGCGGCGAAAAAGATCCTGAGCTGGCGACAAGAGCCGCGGCAGCAATTGAATTGCTGCACTGTGCCTCGTTGGTGCATGACGACTTGCCTTGCTTCGATAACGCGGCCCTACGCCGCGGCAGACCAACGGTGCACCGGCTTTTCGGAGAGCCTATCGCCGTTTTGACCGGCGATGCCTTGATTGTGATGGCTTTCAAATACCTCAGCTTGCAGGCTGCGCTAACACCTGAGTTGGGCGCGCGCATGATCGAGGTGGTTGCGGAGGCGGTCGGCCCCAGTCACGGACTGATCGCCGGACAGTCGATGGAGGCAATGACGCACGTCCCAATCGACCGCTATCACCATTACAAGACCGGCTCCCTCTTTGTCGCGGCGGCCACTTGCGGTGCCCTGGCAAGTGGTGCAGATCCGGCCCCATGGTCTAAGGTGGGGGAATTGCTCGGGCACGCGTATCAGATCGCCGACGACATCGCAGATACAGTCGGCCGCGCAGAAGTGCTTGGCAAATTGCCTGCCGTGGACACGCAGCTGAATCGACCCAGTATCGTTCGCGGCCAAGGATTGGACAGCGCAGCCGCCAGATTTTATGCGTATCTCGAACAGATAGGCGACACCATTCCTGCCAGCCCTCAAAAACGGTCCTTCGTTGACTGGCTTAATCATGCACTTTGCAAAGGCCCGGCTGGACCGGGAAAAGCCGGTCTGATTCAACAAACGGCGCTGGATTGCGCGCCTTTGTAAGCCCGAGTTACGGTACGCATAACCTAGCCGGCGGCATCATTACCGCTTCATCGTCAACAGCTGCTTCATGAACACTTCGTTCCCTGCATCGAACCGCTGGGCCAAGGTGGATTAGAGGTCTAGCTTTAGCGTTAACGGTTTTTGCAACCAGCTTGGAGGGCCGGCCGACAGAGCGGGCGACGCCGGCATCATCCGACTGGCGGATGCGCGGAGGGCAACAAGTGCGCGGAGGGCAACAAGCGCGCCTGGCGCAACGTCGCCAGATCAGGTGAGCCGGTGCAAAAGCAGGCGACGGCCAACTGGCGGATGACGACCTCGAAATGCGCAACGACCGCTTCGGTCGATACCGTAGCCGCCGGCAGCACGCCGGCTGCCTGCCCGGCAATGTCCGCACCGAGGCGAATGGCCTTGGCCACGTCGACGCCGTCGCGGATCCCGCCGGACGCGATAAGCTTCACCGTTGGCAGTGCCCGACGGACCGCCTGCAAGCTGGCCGGTGTCGGGATCCCCCAATCGGCAAACGCCATCGCCACTGCACGGCCGGCGGCATCGCGGGCGCGCTCGCCCTCCACCGCGGCCCAACTGGTGCCGCCGGCTCCGGCGACATCAATCACCTCAACACCCGCCTCGACGAGCGCGCAGGCCACCGAGGCGGACAGGCCCCACCCGACTTCTTTGGCCACGATCGGCACGCCCACGCTACGCGCGGCGCGAGCCACCTGCGCCAGTACGCCGTGCCAGTCGCGGTCGCCATCCGGCTGTAGCACTTCCTGCAGCGGATTGAGATGGACGATCAGCCCATCAGCCTCCAGCGCATCGACAGCCCGGCGCGCCAGATCAAGGCCGTCGGCCTCGCGCAGTTGCGCAGCGCCGATATTGGCCAGCAAGGGAATGTCAGGCGCCAGGCGGCGTAGGGCGCGCGTCAGCCCCTGGGAATTGCGCGATTGCAGGCTTACGCGCTGCGAACCGACGCACATGGCGATCCCCAAGGCTTGCGCCGCCTCGCTCAGGTGCCGATTGATGGCCTCTGCGCGTGGCATTCCGCCGGTCATGGAACTGATCAGCAGCGGCGCACGCATGGGCTTGCCTAACAGCGATGTGCGCAGTTCGATCTGCGTCAGGTCCAGCTCGGGCAGTGCGCAGTGTTCGAACCGGATTTGCTCCCAGCCGGCAGCGACCGTGGCTGGCGCCGTTCGCCGATCCAGCACGAGGTCCAGATGGTCGTCCTTGCGCCGGGTCAGGGCGTCGTCGCACCCGCTCGCTCGATCCGCCGTATTGGGCGTTGGCGTTGCGTCGGATCGGACCGAGGGCGCCGCGCGCACGCCGCCGCCTCCCGCGCGTTCACGCCGGCGCACGCTGGCCTCCCCCCGCCGCATCGTTGCCGTAGCGGCTGATCGAGGTCTGGTAGTACTTCGCGCGAATGACCGCCATGGCCTCGATTAACGGTCCCCATGGTGCAGGAAAGCGTTCTTTCACCATCACTCGGTGCAGCATGCGCGCATGGCCGACCAGCTCGTCGTTGAGGAAATCCTCCACAGGCATAGCCGGATAACGCTGCAGGAGCAGGATGGCAGCGTTGTCGGCCTCTCCCGCCGCCCTATCCTTGGCGCATCCATGCAGATCGTTCTGCAGGCGCCCTATCGTGGAGATGAGCCGCAGCACCTGGCGAAACGCCGGACGCGCGCGCAGGGTCGCCATGTCCAGCCCCCATAGCAACGACAGGCAACAGAACACGTTCGCGTAGGCGATCGAATCGATGGAATTGTGCAAGTATTCGGCGTACGACCAGCGTTCAGCCCCCGCCGCCTGCGCGTGTCCGGCGCGCAGCGCCGCGCAGTAGCACCGGGTATCGTTAAGAAGCTCAGTATAGTCGCGCCTATCGTAGGCGAGCGCGGCCAGGGAAGCGCGCAGCACAGCGCAGCCCTCGAAACCGGGGACCGCGCATGGCACGCCCTGCCCCAGCGCCTGCTCCACCGCGGCCAGCTGCTCCGGCGCGATCAGGCCAAGGTCGTTGCAATCGTCGAGCCAAAACAGTAGCGCCAACTCGCGATAAAACGCCACGATCAGCTTTTCGTCCTGCGGATCTCGGCCGGTGCGGGCGCTGATATCGTGCAAGCTCGGTTGGATACACTGCAGGATGTACTGTCCGCCCCTAACTGCTTCTACGGCATGCTCGTCGGCGAATCCGGTCAGGGAACGCCCCCACTCCAGTACTTGCTGCAGCGCGCTTTCGGTCGGGATCATTGCGCTATTCCTCCTGCTACCTCGGTCGGGATACGCCGCCCCCAACGAAGAGCCAGCCACAAGCCGGCGAGTTCGATCACGCGCACGACCCGGGTCGGGCAATACAATTCCTTGCCGATCCACAGCGGCGTCTGCGGCAATTCATGCGCCTCATGGCGAGCGAGCATCCACTCCAGCGCGTGCGCGACCGCCAGCGCGATGCGGGCGCGCCCTGTCGGCTCTTCGCGCCCATCCATCACGTGCAACGCGAACAGCGCATAGGCGGTTTCCTCAAATGTTGACGCGCGACCCGCGCCCCAGCCGCCGTCGTCGCGCTGCGCCTGCAACAGCGCCGCCAGCGCGCGCTCGTCGCGCCACTGGGGCGCGCCTTGCGCGAGCGCAGCGATTGCATGCGCGGTGGGATACAGCCACGAAACATGCCATTTGTCATTGTCCCATAGACCGTCCGCGTTGCGATTGGCCTCAAGGTAAGCGCTGGTACCGGCGGTGGGCTTTCCCAAAAGTCTGAACGCATGCAGGGCGTGGATGTTGGTCGACACCGAGGCATTGCGCTCGCCGGGGAAGGTAACGAACAGCCCGCCGATTTCGAAGTGGCGCAACGCGTCGGCACCCGGGTTGCGTCCTGCTAGGCGCAGGATGCACAACGCAACAGCAGTGTCGTCCGCATCGGCCGCGAAGTGCAAGGCCGGACCCAGACCGCGCACGCCCAGACAGGCATCGAGCTGCGCGACGATCACGCGCACCGCCTCGGCGAGCGCGGGATGCGAAAACAACCCGGCCAGATGCAGAGTGTACAGCGACCAGCATGGCTCGAACACGTTGATCGGCCAGACGCTGGGAACGACACCTTCGATGCCGCTGCGCGCCGCGCGCGATGCGGCCTGAAGATACCTGTCCGCACGCTCGACCTGTGGCGCGCTCGCCTGTGTGAGGGCGTGCGCACGCCACGCGGCGGTTGCCGCCGGGCTGATGCCGATGCTGCCGTCGTCGTCCAGGCATGCCGTGGTCGGCGACGTCCCCCAGGCTTCCCAGGAGTGCAACAACGGATGGCCGCTCGGCAGCGGTCCCACCGTCCCCAACTTAACCAGGCACGCTTGCCGCAACGGCAACAGCGCCGGGTAGCGCGGAAACACCACGTCGCCCACCAAGGATGTGGCCTCGCCGGAGATCTGCGGCAGGATCAGCTCCGCGCCTACCGGCGCGTCTTCCGGCACCGCATCCGCGTAGGGATCCGGCTGGCGCTCGAGGAACCGCGTTGCAGCCTGAACTGCGTCCGCAGCGCCGGGAAGAGGATCGGCACGCCGCAATGCAAGCAACGCCGCCCACGTGGGTACATGGCGGAACAGTGGGAAGTCAGCACTTCCCCACCCGCCATCGGCCTGTTGCTGCGCCATGAGCCACGCGTATCCGTTCTGCCGACCGGTGACGTTGCCGCTGAACTGCAAAACGCGCGCCGTGTCGTAAACGGACGGACTCACGCTGCCGCCATCGCGCGTCTCGTTCAGCAGGTGGCGCAATTCAGAAAGGATGTGTTCGGACAGCGCACTCATGCGGGATGTTCCCTCTGCAGGCAGTTGACGAGAAGCGCGGCGAAGCGCACCTATGCTGGCGGCGGTCCGCCGGGCAGCGCGGCGGACCGCGGTGGGCAACCGCTCCGATCTGCGCCGTGGAATCGAACACAATGTAGGATCTAGCGGTGCCGCCGGCCGATCGCAGCGGTACGGCGGCGCCTCCGTGCGGACCGGCGCCAATGCGCACAGCGCGTACTTGAACAGATACCCTTTTGGCCCGCTGCACGGCCTGCGCCAACCGCTCCGCACGCGGGCGCAGCGAGGTGATGGCTTCCTCGGCCTCTGGCCATAGGCCCGGCACTGACTGGGGCGCTGCATGCAGCTTCGTGATCGGCACGCCGGTTGCTTTCTTCTCCGCCGCATGCTTGCCGGGGGCTTGCCCAGCGTCGCGTCATCCGCTGGCATGTCATCATCCTCGACCACCTACAATACAAGGCCGAAACAGGCGCGATAGCGATCCAGTGCGCGGTACAGCGTAACGCGCGGCATCCTCCGCGACGGCGCATAGCGCGCCCATGCCTATGGACGCGCGCACCGGCAATCCGCCGCACGCCTGCGCGCCCGATCCGCCGAACGGGGAAACGCCAGTTCGGTCGTCGTTTAGCGTGGAACCCTTCTGCATGTTGTTCATCTCCTTCTACCTGACAGAGAATGCCGCGGCGAGCGGCGAGCCGCCGCGGTGCTGCCGGCGTCGCACCGCGCGCGCGGGCCGAGTGCAGCAATGCCGCCCATCGTCTTCGCCGCTGCCTCTTGACACGGGGCAGAGGATCCCAGCTCATGAGAATCCGATGCGGACTGTCATGGACGGATGTGCGGTCGGGTAATAGCGCCGGCCTTTTTCGACGCCGCTCATCAATCGCGGCCGCACCCCGGCCTCCTGCATGGTCAATGCCAAGGCGATGCTGAACTGCACCAGCTCCAGCCATACAAGGTGATAGCCCATGCAGACGTGTGGGCCGGCACCGAACTGCAGCATGTCCACCGGCCGGATCGGCTCCGTGCGTTGCAGCCACCGCCCCAGACGGAACTGATCGGGCGCTTCGTGCAGCAGCGGCGAGGTCGAGAAATGCAGTAGTGGGATGCACAAATGAGTGCCCGCAGGAATGCGCCGCTGGCCGAGTTGTAATTCCTGCATCGCGCGACGCGGTACGAGCGAGGAAGCCGGATGCATTCGTAGCGTCTCCCGAAACAGCGCCTCTGCGACCGGACATTGCGCCAGGTCCTCGTGCCCGGTCGGCACCGCGCCCACGCGTTGCGCCTCTTCGACCAGGGCGTCCCACAGCTCTGGATGCTGCGCCAGCTCGATCACCATCCAGGCTATCGTCGAGGCGGAGGTCTCGTGGCCGGCAAGCAGCAGCAAGCGGATATTGGCGACCAGGACGTCATCGGAGCGCGCGCCATCGCTGCAATCGAAGGCGCTCACCATGTCGTTGATCAACCCGGTGCGCGCGGCGCGCGCGCGCGCGTCCCGGATGAACTGGCGCGACTGCGCGTCGATCCAATCGCGGGCGGCGCGGCCGCGTCGCAAGGGCATCCCCGGCAGGTCGATCGGGGGCGCGACCATCAATTGTAGCAGTTGCCGGTACTTGCGATGCCACTCCGACAGGTCTTGAGCTGGGATGCCCATGAGACTGAAGGTGAGTTTGAGCATCAGGTTGCGGGTGTCTGGCAGGATAGCGACTTCACCGCGGTCGCGCCACGCCTTGACCTGAGCCCTAATAATTGGTTCGAACAGCTCGCCAATGCCGGCCTCGGTCAGACCCCTCGGCAGAAACGCCGCTTTTATCCCATCGCGCGCCTGCCGGTGCGCGCTACCGTCCAAAGTGACCAACGTTCCGCCAAGGATGTCGGGCGCCATCTCTTCGATCAGTGCCGAGGACACTTCCTTGTGCCGGAGCAATGCGAGCGCATCTGGATCCAGGCATGTCATCAGGTGTCCGGCCGGGCCGAAGTCCAGCCAGAAGTGGCTGCCTAGGGTCCTTTCCGCGCGCCGCAGCAGGCGCGGCAGATCGCAGACGATGGCGGGGAGATGCCCGACCAGGGGGAAAGCGCCAGGCATGACCGGGATGTCGTCCCGTAGCCGGCGCCAGCGGTTCAGCGGGTTGAGCAGCATGTCCATCACCAATGCGACGCTGCGGTTGCTTCGGCGGCGTCACCGGCCGGCCGAGCCGCGCTGTTGCCACCGTCGGCGTAGGTTGGAACATGCGCCAACATGCCGCCGTCGATGCACACCACCTGGCCGGTGATGAACGCAGCCTCCTCCGAGAGCAGGAACGCGACCAGCGCGGCTACGTCCTCGGGGCGGCCGACGTGCGGCAGGAGCTGGTGCCGGTGTAGATGCCGTTGCATGCACTCGTCCAGCTTGGCGAAGAGACGTTCAGTCATGACAAGACCTGGCGCAACCGCGTTGCAGCGGATCTTCGCGTGTCCGTATTGGGTGGCAAGCGAGGCCGACAGCATGTTCATTGCGGCCTTCGACGCGGCGTATGACGTCAGTGCGGTGTCGCCGCTGAGCCCTTGGCACGATGACATGTTCACGATCGCGCCACCACCACGGCCGATCATTTGTGGGATGGCCTGCCGGCAGCAAAGGAGCGTGCCGCGCAAATTGGTCGCCATGGTCTGGTCCCAGACCGCCACGTCCAGGTCGAGGATCGCGCGGTCGTGCGGAGTCAAATGCATGGCGCTCGCATTGTTCACAAGCACGTCGACCCCACCGAAGCGCCGCTTCGCCGTTTTGAACAGCTCTGCCACCGCCTGCGCATCTGCGATGTCCATGGCCACGGCCAGCGCTTGGCCCGCTTCGGCTGCGATCTGTGCGGTGCAGGCGATGGCAGCGGGGCCATCAATGTCGGCCACCACCACTCTGCCGCCCTCGCGCGCGATGGCGAGGGCGCATGCCTTGCCGATCCCGGCGCCGGCGCCGGTCACCACGGCCACCTTGCCTTTAAATCGTTCCATCATGTTCTCCTGGATTGCGTAGGTCTTTCGCTGCATGTCGCTCAGCGTCTGCCGGAGAGGGCGTAGGGCCGGGGTTGGTGCAATGGTCATCGCCGGCTTCGCTTTCGATCACCCGAATGGCCGCGACCGGGCACTGGCTGGCTGCTAGGCGCACGGCGGCGTGCAGCGCCTGCGGGACCGTCGCCATGCACACTTCCGCCACGCCGTCCGGCTCGCGCTGACGAAAGGTGCCCGGCAGCGTCAACACGCACTGACCAGTGGTTCCGCACAGGTCCTGGTCGACCACGACGCGAACCTCAGCCGCCGCCTGCGCGTGCAGCCGCACCGGCAGCGCGCGGAACGTCCTAAGGAACGCTGAGGGCTCCCGGGTCGGCTGCTCGGCCAAGGCCAACGTGGGGAAGCGAGCCTGGATCTGCGGCAGGCTCTCGGCCAGTTGCACCCTGGCGAGTTGAGCACCTAGGCAGAAGTGGATGCCGTGGCCGAAGCTCAGCATAATCTTTCCGTCGCTCGACATGCCAGGCCTGGTGCCGTAGAACCGCACCGGATCGAAGCGGTCGGGATCAGCGAAAGCGTCCGGGTCGCGATTGCCGGCCGCGATCAGCACGCGCACGTCCGCGTCCTTCGGGATCACCACGCCATGCAGTTCGATGTCGCGCTGGGCGATACGCGGAATGGAGCTGAACATGGCCGGCGCCTCGCAGCGCAGTACTTCTTCTACAAATGCCTCCACCCCTGCGGCGTCTCCCTGCAGCCAGTGCCGCTCCTCGGGGTAGGCCAGCATCGCCAGCACCGCATGGTCGATAGTCGCAGCAGTGGTGGCGAAGCCGCCCAGCAACATGCCCCACAGCATGCTGATCAACTCCGCGTCCGAGAGCGTATCGGCGTCGTCGGTGTGTGCGCCGACCAGTGTCGACACGATGTCGCGGCGGGGATCGGCGCGCTTGCGCAGTATGAGGTCGCCGAAATAGGCCTTCACCCTGGCGCTGGCCACGTCCGCCGCGGCGAGGTGTGGATCGCTGGCGTGCGGGCTCAGGCCTTCTAGAATGGCGCTGACGATCGCTGAGAGCTCGAAAACGTCGTCTTGGGGCATGCCGAACAATTCAGCGAAGACAAGCATGGGCAAGGCCAGTGCGAATTCCCGATGCAGGTCCACCGCCTCTCCTCGCTCCAGTGCGGGCGCCATGCCATCCAGGCGAGCTACGACGATGCGCGCGATGCTCGGCCGCAGGTTGTCGATCTGGCCCACGGTGAAATCGCGCGAAATCAGCCGGCGCAGACGCGTATGCGTCGGTGGTTCCTTCATGGCTAGCGTAGACGCCAGCAGATTGAGCGACAGGCTGCTCGCCGCACGCGGGAAATAGCGCGCCAGTTCGGATGGCGCCGGCCCCCGAAACGCATCGCCCGTAGCCTTGAACGCCCAGTAGATGTCGGCGTGGCGGCTCAACAGAAAGAGGCCCGACGCCGCGCGGTGCACCGGATCGTGCTCTCGCAACCACCGCATGAACGGGTACGGGTCTTGGATGCATGCTGGCGACGCCAGCTCGGCGAAGGCGTCGTGGCATGCTGCAGTGGTGTCTTGCACGTCCATCTTGATTACCTGTCGAGTGGCTGATCTGACCGGTGCGCGCCAGGCGCCGCCAAATGAGAAGATTGCGATGCCGGGGGGCGTCCGCACCAGAGCACCGGCATCTCCTCGAACCCGCCGGTAATGATCTCCTTGCGCAACTTCAGTTCTTCGGGCGCCACGGCCAGGCGCAACGCGGGAAAGCGCTGGAAGATCGAACCGAATATGGCCTTCAGTTCCAGCCTCGCCAGCGCCGCCCCGATGCAATTGTGCTGCCCGTAGGAGAACGCCAGGTGGGGATTTGCGTCGCGTCCGATGTCGAAGACTTCCGGGTCTTTGAAATGGCGCGGATCAAACGAGGTCGCCGGCAGGCCGACCAGTACTTTGCTCTCCGCGGGTATATGCACGCCCGCGATGTTAACGTCGGTCCGGGGATAGCGCATGATGCCGTCCCACCCCGCGCCAGGCGAATACATGCGCAGTATTTCTTCCACCGCCTTGTCCACCAGGGAAGGATCGCGGACCAGGCGTTCGCGCTGTTGCGGATGGCGAAACATGGCCAGCAGGCCGAATTCGATCTGCGCGACGGTGCTCTCGTGCCCCGCCACCAGCACGCCCGCCGCGAGGCCGATCGCCTCTTCCTCGGTCGCTTTGCCCTGGTCGACCGCGGCTAGCAGATCCGTCAGCAGGTTATCGCCCGGATCCTGTCGCTTGCCCCGTATTTTGCCGTGGATGTAGGCGCGGAGCTCTTCCCAGGCCAGGCCGGACGCGCTGCGCGGGCCGCTTTCATGCTGGTGCGTCATCACCTCGTCGGAGAGCCCTGCGAAAAAGGCGTGTTCCTCGAAGGGCACGCCCATCAGCGCGCTGATTACCTTGGCCGGAAGCGGAAAGGAGAGATGGCGTCGCAAGTCTGCGGGCTGGGGCTGAACCGCCAGCGTATCGAACAACTGCACGGTGATTGCCTCGACCTGCTGCGTAAGCAGCTTCACCCTGCTGTTGCTGAAGGCCGGCGCCACGATCGTGCGTAACCGAGCATGCTCGTCCCCTTCGTGCGAGACCAGCCATCCCGGCGAACCGAGAATGACCGAATCTGGGGTGAAATCCGCCGGAGGCATTCCCGCGGGCCGGAATGCCGCGTCAGACAGCACCGCCTTGGCCTCGTCATAGCCTGTCACCCACCAGCATTCGTGCCCGGACGGAAGGCGCACGCGGTGGATCGGACCCTTGGCGCGTAGCGCCAACATCTCGGGCGAGGGCTCGATGTGATCGACCCGCCACATCGGCAGCGTCGGCAAGGATTGTTCGGACATGGTGACGCTTCACTCTTTAAGCCCGGAAGGGGCGGAAGATGACGGGCGGACTGCGGGCAGCAAATGAGTTAAGACAGCGTGTAGACGACGTCCTCCTTGGCGATTGCCAGCGCCAGATCCTCCGGCCGCACGAACGGCGGGGGGAAGGCACGTCCCAATTTCAGGCGCGCCAGCGCAGCGCCCACGCACAGATGCGGCCCCTGGCCGAGGGGCAGGTGCGGGTTTTGCAGCCGGTTGAAATCGAACATGTCGGTAACGCCATAGGTCGGCCGACCGTAGGAATTCGCGCAGCAGGTTCGACCCCACCCGCCCACCGACCCGTCCGCAAACATAACTTCCAAACCAGTCCCACACGCCCGGTTTCCCGCCTGGCTCAAGGTCCGCCGCTTTGGCTGTACCGCTCGCGACGTGTGTGGCTCGCAAACGAAGAACTCTAGATCGCATCCAACACTCCTCACATTTTCCCGGCGCACAACCGAGCCACTATCATTGCCACAGCAAACCATCGGACCTCACGAGACGCGAACAGCGACGCGCCGCCCGAAGACCATCGCGCTGCGATTGGCGACATACCGTGACCAGAGCAAATCGCGTGCCGAAGTGAATTCGTGGGCTCAGCAGGCATTTCGTAGCAGCGCGTAGTGTCAAGCTCCCGCCATTCAGTCTCAATGCCGACAACCGCGGAGTACATGTCTGACAAAAGCCTGATCTAACGCCGGTCTGCGTCCGACAGTCGGCGACCTGCATGGGATGCCCCGAGGCGAGCTTTCGTGCAACAATCCGCGCCATCTTCGACGTCGAAGTTGCCCCGCCAGTTTTCGTCCCATGGGCCGGAACGTCGTCGACTGCGCCGCCGCGTTAAAAGCGCCGGCTTTGGGCAAATCTGACTGGACCCGCCTCGACCCTCCGGTAATAAAGTTTGCGGAGCTTATTTCCGCCAGATGCAAGTTCCGAGCTTGCAGTCATCTCGTTGACGTTGTTCTCAATGTTTCCACCCCCGCGCTTACCGAGACGGTCGAGCTTCTCGATCGGCGTAGGTCCAAAAGGCAACGGGAATCGATCAAATTTCGAGGCATGTTCTCTTTCGGAAACATGTCATCTAATCAGAAGCGGCAGTCGGCAGCAGTCGCCTTAGTCGGAGGCCTTCTAAACCAGACGATGCCCGATCCATGCCGAAGATGAAGCAATCGGGAGACCAATGCAGCATCTCATCGACCGCCGCACCGTGGTGAAGAAAGCGGTCCTCGGTTGCTGGAGGTTGTTGAATAGTTCCATGACATCGAATTGAGCTTACGCCTGATGAATTCGGTCAATACCTACACCGCTAAGGGGTGCGCCGTTTACGCCTTGGGTCAAGCTTGGGGACGTTGGACTGCTCTGTTTTATCGCGATCACGTTTTTGTGGCTGGTCTGCCTGCCGAGTTCCTGAATGTATCGATCTGTCGCTCTCGCGCGTGGGCCGGAAGGACATAAATAGCAGGCTCAAGAAATAAACGACCTGAAGGAAAACCGAAGCCGCTAAGGTTACGGCGAACGCTTTGAAGATGGAAAGCGAGGCGGCGTAGGCCGAAACAGCGCTGGTGCACGTGACCAGCAGCAGGATGCAAAAAAAGGTTCTAAAGGGCAAGGTCTTGCTCCCGTTCGTTCGTCCAATGTTTCAACTGCGTCGACGCCGATGATTTCGCCCGGTTCGTCTACGCTATGAACGTGCATGACTTCGCCGAGAGCAGGCGTTGAAACAGCGTCTGCAAGCAAAGCGGGTTGCGCCGTCGACAGCGATCAACTACTTCGGCATTCAGCTGGTGCCATAGGTTGCCAAAAGCCGGGTCAGCGCGAACACGCCACAATGGCGACTTTTTCCTTCGCGGCTTCCAACTCGGCAAATGCACTGAACGTCTTCCGCCCTTCAGTGTTGACCTTTGTCCAGTTGAACGGGAGGCCTTCGTCAACGTAGTGAACGCCGCTTTGAGGCGTCAGCTTTCCGTTTCTCCAGCCCATGTCGGCACACTCGCGGACTCTGAGCGAATCGGCGCGACCTGGATCCTATCATTCGTCATTGCGCTCATAGGAGCACCGGGGAGCGGCGATCAATACGCACTTGCAGGCTTTCCAGTGCGCCCGCAACGATGAGGCCCTTGTTCGCCACTCGGTCCATCGGAGCAAACACAGGATCAAGCACCGGCCGGCAACATTCAAAACGTCGCGCGGCTTCCGTCATCGTTATTGACGGTGAACGATAGGGTTTACTACCGTCGCCTCCCAAAAGCGCTATCTGCCCGGCAAGAGGGATCGGGTACCCGTCAAAGATCGTGAAGGCGGTTAACCCAACTCGCAAAGCTTCTTCCCCAACAAATAGCGAGTGCATGTCGTCGAAGCGGATCATCTGAATAAGATCACTGCCAATCAAACCGGAGATCGATGCAATGCTGTTGCGATCAGGGAGCTCAGCGGCGCGAAAGATCGCACTTTCCGGCTCCAACAGATACACAAAATTTTCCATATCCTTGCCTTCTAAATTCTTGAAAAGAGCCCGTGCCCAGCTGCTTTTGACGGGAGCGAAAGCGACTCGTGCATCAACTCCGGATAGCGACAACGCGCGGCAATATGCAGATTTCAGCGTGCTGTGTAAATGGCCCTGCGCCAATTCGGTTCGGTGCAGTTCAAGTCACGCTCCGGACGTGTCGCTCCAATATCGACCATCTGGTTGACTTTATTGAGATATTTGAATGCGCGTGGTTTTATTCCGGCCCGCCCCCATACCAATTCCGCGCCAAAAATGTACGCGACGATGTTGGACCATACCAGCAGCCGCGCAGTGGACTAAGGCGAGTTCAGCAATCGAACGCGGCGGTATCGGCGTCGCCGCTCGTATGGCTCGACATTTGTCCCAAATTTGCGGAACGGGATCCCGACCTTGGGCAGGCTATGCAAACGGGTGCGTGTTACAAGTTTGACGAGAGCTGTACGCTGTACGAATACCCTGGCAGAATTGGAAATCATCTCCCATGCTGCAGACGCGAGAAGCTGACGAGTGGAGCATCTATCAAGGCACCCCTTACGACGCTGAAAGCAGAAAGAAAATTTGCAATCGGCAAGTTCCATCCGAGCATCACGACATTTGGCTAGCGCAACCGGGGCAACAGCCGCGCTCACTGTTGGCTGACTTAAAGTGTGCTGAGTGCCGCGGTCGCGAGTCCGCGCTCGGTCCCCAGGCGTTTTTGGTGCCGCGTTTTTAGTGCTATTCAAAACGCGGATGACGGCATCCAATCAATCTATTTTTCCTGATTAGCGACCTTGGTGCATGACCAAAGCGTCTAACCAAACAAGGTGATCGCGACGTCAGCGGAGAACGTAAAAAAATGCAATAGATAGGAAGCGGCAGATTTTATTGCGTATCCCGGAGAGATACTGCCGCCGCCATGTTGCTCGCTATGGCGGCGGCCCTCGGAGTGTGGCGAACAGGCCCGGTCTCCAACTACTCTGAGGACTATCGAAGAGACATATGATAACTCTCATCGACGGCTAAGGCGTCGTTGCGCAGCAGTTGATCTTCGATCTTCCCTCAGATTGCCGCACTCAGACTGCTCAATCGGCGCCGCAGATTGAAAGCCTGCGTTTGTCCGTTTGACGACAGCGGGAGGCGGGATCGCCTCCCGCTGCACAGGCGATCGAGTGATTGAAAAGCCGGCTTCAATTGTCACTTGCTCAAGTTGGCACAACCTTTGAATGTTCGCCTTCCGGGGACCAATGCAGCCAACTGAATTCGATTATTGGAGAAAGCGACGAAGCGCATGCCAAATGTGCATCACATCGGGGTCTTGACGGTAGCGGTACCAACTGTGGACGCCGCACGTCAAACCGGCATAGCCGTCGACCACTGCGACGATTGCCAAACACTCTATTTCAGCCGATCACGCCAGATGGGTCTCAAGTTATTTGATGACTATGTGCTCTTCCGCTTTTTTTCGCGCGCACTTGAAGAAATTGAGATGGGGATTGCCACCGCGACCGAGGCAACCGGCCTTTCGCTTAGGGAGCTGCGGGATACACCCCGCAGTTTCCCGGCAAGGCTTATCCGCGCCTTTGCCCTGCAAGAGGCGACTGATTGCGTGCCAGATGCGGAGGAGCAACTGTTGCGCGACATGCTCCTAGCGCATGTGCGGCCAGGCGACCCTGAGGGCGTGCGTTTTGCTAAGATCATTGCGCGACGTTCCATGCGTGAAGACCACCTCTGGCGGGATCTCGGCTTGCATGACAAAGCCGAACTTAGGAGATTGCTGTTCGCGCATTTTCCGGCGCTGGCGGCAGGCAACACCAGCAACATGAGGTGGAAAAAATATTTCTACCGCAAGATTTGCGAAGCTGAAGGCTTTTCCCTTTGTAGCGCTCCCAGCTGCAAGGAATGCGGCGATTTTAATGAATGCTTTCTCCCTGAGGAAAGCGGAAGTCTTTCTGGAGCGGCAGAGTTCGTCGGGCGCGAGATCTTGAAAACGTAAAGGCCACAGATGCAATCTTGGCGGGCTTGTCCGGCGACGTTGAACCGATACGGGGGATTATTGCTCCCGATGTTGCGACTGTGCGGGCACGCGCAAATGCCGCTTTCCTAAATATGAGCGGTGATGTCGTCGTCGGATAATGATCATCGGTCCATTCTATAGCGCCTACTAAAATTGCCTTAAGCTCTTCGCCATATTCGACTACGCGATCTACAATTTGTCGGAGCTGAGCGTGCGGCCGGAAAAAAGCATCCGCGACTAGCGCTTTAACTTGATAGCTTGCTCCCGATCTTTTCTGTAGCCTTCGAGCATTTCCTCCAGAATTTGGCCCGCTGACGATCGATGACAATCTCGCCAATGGCGGAACAATCCGGGCCTGCAAGACTGCAGCTGCCAAGCTATCGGCATTCCTCCTATTTGTTCATGGAGACAGCATAACAGCGAGCTTGTTGTAAGCGACAATCTCTACTGTGCCTTCATATGCGTTCTGCTGATCATCCGGCCTTAATTCCGACGCGCGGTGCGACGCCGATCGGCCGTCAATGCGGTACCGATCTGTTTGGCTCTACGACTTGCCACACTACTTCTGTCCCTCGGCTGAGATGTAAGGATACGGACGAGATTTGTTGATCTTTGACGCAAGCGATTTCCAACCGACAAGACCTCGCAGCCGCTTCGTCCAGTTTGGCGGTTTCGAGACAAGAGTTTGTCGATCCCGCCTTCGAAAGTTTGGAATTAAATAGCTGAAGATCAGCAAAACAACTGTTTTATATGCTGCTGCCTACATGGCACGGGTTTTGAAGATTGCCATGCGAGGCGGCGCGAGCTGCCTGCCTTTACTCAGCGATGGATGGAACGAAAGAAGGAAGGCGATATGTCAGATTTGCGTCAAATCGCATTTTACGGCAAAGGGGGGATCGGCAAGTCCACCACCTCCCAAAATACGCTCGCAGCGCTTGTCG
>NZ_LOKU01000053.1:0-20012 GCF_002211295.1 Rhizobium sp. N122
GAGCCTAGTCGTTCGACTAGCTCCTCCCAATCCAATGCTTGTAACGAATCGCTCATGGCCACGGTGAATCATCTGCAACCATCACCGTCAAGGCTAAGTTAGCGCATATGGGGCTTGACCCGAGGACGCACGGCCGCACGCGCTGTGTCACCGTAAAGCACCCAACCGAACCCCGGCTCTTACCCCGAAATCTTCGAGAAATCCGCCACCGTTCCCGTCGCTTCGCGGATCAGCCGCAGCAAGGCCAGGCGGTTGGCGCGGATGGCGGCGTCCTCGTCGTTGACGAGCACGTCTTCGAAGAAGCGGTCGACCGGGCCACGCAGCTTGGAAAGCGCTGCCATCGCCGAGCGGAAATCTTCTCCGGCAACGGCACCCGCCGCTTCTTTCGACGCACTGGAGATTGCCGCGAACAGCTCCTTCTCGGCATCGAGCTTCAGCAGCGCCGGCGAAACGGCATCGGCGATCACTGTGCCCTTCTTCTCCTCGGCGGCGAGCAGCTGTGTGGCGCGCTTGGTGCCGGCAAGCAGATTCTTGCCGTCCTCGGAGGTGATAAAGGCCGTCAGCGCTTCGACGCGGCGCGCCACCATCAACAGGTCGTCGGCATCAGATGTCAGCACCGCGTCGATGAGATCGTGGCGGGCACCCTGGTCACGCAGATAGACCTTGAGACGGTCGTGGAAGAAGGAGAGCAGGTCGAAGAAAGTCTCGGCCGGATCGGCTGCGAAGGCAAACACCGCATCGCCACTCGTCTTGGCGAGCAGCGACGTCTGGCTCATCAGCTTCAGTAGCGGCAGCCTGACATTGCGCTCCAGCAGGATCCTGACGACGCCAAGGGCGGCACGGCGCAGCGCGAAGGGATCCTTCGAGCCCGTCGGCTTTTCGCCGATCGCCCAGAAGCCGATCAGCGTATCCAGTTTGTCGGCGAGCGCGGCGGTGATCGCCACCTTGTCGGCGGGAACACGATCGGACGGGCCTTGCGGTTTGTAATGGTCTTCGATGGCCGCGGCAACGGAAGCGTTCTCACCCTGCAGCCCCGCATATTTGCGGCCCATCAGGCCCTGCAGTTCCGGGAATTCCCCGACCGCTTCGGTGCGCAGATCGGCCTTGGCGAGCACGGCGGCGCGATCGGTGAGCGCCGTATCCGCGCCTGTGATCTTTGCCAATTCACCGGCCAGCGCGCGGATGCGGGCGACGCGCGCGCCCTGCGTGCCGAGCTTGGCGTGAAAGGTGACGTCGAGCGCATCGAGCTTGGCCATGCGCTGGTCGAGCGGCTTCTGCAGATCGAGGCCGAACCTTGCCGCCGAAGCGTTGAGCGTCTCCAGATCCGGCAGGTCGCCCTGGTCGCGCTTCCAGAAATGCAGCGCATCCGAAAGCCGGGCTCGCACCACCTTGCCGTTGCCGTGGACGATTTCCTTGCCGCCGTCATGCGCCTGGATGTTGGAGACGAGAATGAACCGGTTCGACAGCGTGTCCTCGCCCTGCTTGCGCGTGACGAAGCACTTCTGGTTGGTCTTGATCGTCAGCCGGATGATTTCCGAGGGGATGGAGAGATAATCCTCCTCGAAGGACCCCATCAGTACCTGCGGCCATTCGACGAGACCGGAGACTTCCTCCAGCAGGCCTTCGTCTTCCACCAGTTCCAGCCCGTTGGCGAAGGCGATGTCGCGCGCGTCATGCAGGATGATGTCCTTGCGCCGCTCGGCGTCGAGGATGACCTTCGCCTTTTCGAGGCTCGCCGCATAATCGTCGAAACGCCGGACGGTGATCGCCTCGGGCGCGTGGAAACGATGGCCGTAGGTGACGTTGGAGGCGGTGATGCCGTCGATCTCGAAGGGAATGACGACGGTTTCTTCATGCTCGGGGCCGAAGGTGCAGACGATCGATTGCAGCGGTCGCACCCAGCGCAGCGGGCCGGGCCTGGAGGAAGCCTTGCCCCAGCGCATCGACTTCGGCCAGGGAAAGTCGCGGATGATGCCGGGCATCACCTCGGCGACGATCCCTTCCGCCGCGCGGCCGGGCTTCGAAATGACCGCGACGTAGAAATCGCCCTTCTTCGGATCGCTGACCACCTGCGCCTCGGAGACCGAGGAAAGACCGGCGCCGCGCAAGAAACCTTCGATCGCCTTCTCGTTGGCGTCGGTGCGCGGCCCCTTGCGCTCCTCGCGCACGTCGGCCGAGCGGGCCGTCAAGCCATGAATGTCGAGCGCCAGCCGCCGCGGCGTCCAGTATTCGCGGGCGCCCTCATAGGAAAGACCCGCTTCGACGAGCGCATCGGTGACGAGCTTCTTCAGGTCGCCGGCAGCCTTGCGCTGCATGCGAGCCGGAATCTCTTCGGAGCGGAGTTCGAGAAGAAGGTTTGGCATGTCACACTTTTCCTTGCGCCCGCGGGCAGGGCGATCCAAAACGTTGCTTCTGCTATCAAAGAATGCCGCATCTGCACAACCGCAAAAACGGAAGAGAGCGATGGGGTGGATGGTTGGTTTGCGTTGTGCCGTGTGGCCCTCCATCCATAAACTTCCGCTGTGGAAACCACAGTCGGGCATTGCCTTGCCGCTTTTCGCCGCTATGGTCCCGCAACTTTCGTCGAAACAGGAAATCCCATGGCCGCTGACCTCCGCTTTCTCGCTGCCCGCATCTCGGCCGAAATCAGCGCCCGGCCGGAACAGGCCAAAGCCGCCATCGAGCTGCTCGACGAAGGCGCCACCGTGCCTTTCATCGCCCGCTACCGCAAGGAAGTGACGGGCGGGCTTGACGATACGCAGTTGCGCAATCTTGCCGAGCGGCTGGTCTATCTGCGCGAACTCGAAGCCCGCCGCGCCGCAATCGTCGAATCGATCACCGGTCAGGGCAAGATGACCGACGAGCTGATGGGCAAAGTGGCCGGCGCCGAAACCAAGGCCGAGCTCGAAGACCTCTATCTGCCCTATAAGCCGAAACGCCGCACCCGCGCCGAAATCGCCCGCGAACGCGGCCTCGGCCCGCTTGCCGAGGCGATCCTTGCCGAGCGCGGCCGGGAGCCGGCGGTGCTCGCCGAAGGCTTCATCACCGCTGATGTCGTCGATGTGAAGACGGCGCTCGAAGGCGCGCGCGACATCATCGCCGAAGGCATTGCCGAAAATGCCGACCTGCTCGGCAGATTGCGCGCCCATATGCGCCAGGCGTCGCTGCTGAAGGCCAAGGTCGTCGACGGCAAGCAGGCGACGGGCGAAAAATTTTCCGATTATTTCGACCATTCCGAACGCTGGGCGACCGCCCCCGGTCACCGCGCGCTCGCCATGCTGCGCGGCTGGAACGAGGAGGTGCTGACGCTGACGATCGAGGCCGACGCCGAGACCGCCTCGCCGAACAAGCCGGTCGAACGGATGATTGCTGCAGCCTATGAGATCGGCGCAAGCCGCCCCGGTGACCGCTGGCTGATGGAGGTCGCGAGCTGGACCTGGCGCGTCAAGCTTTCCATGTCGCTGTCGCTCGACCTGATGCGCGAATTGCGCGAGAGGGCCGAAGAGGAGGCGATCCACGTCTTCGCCCGCAATCTCAAGGATCTGCTACTCGCCGCCCCCGCCGGCTCGCGCGCCACGATGGGTCTCGATCCCGGCATCCGCACCGGCGTCAAGGTCGCCGTCGTCGACGGCACCGGCAAGGTGGTTGCGACCTCGACGGTCTATCCCTTCCAGCCGCGGAACGACGTGCGCGGCGCCCAGATCGAGCTCGCATCGCTGATCCGCAAGCACAATGTCGAGCTGATCTCGATCGGCAACGGCACCGGCAGCCGCGAGACGGAAAAGCTGGTGGCCGACATGCTGGCCGAACTGCCGGCGCCGAAGCCGACCAAGGTCATCGTCTCGGAAGCCGGCGCCTCGGTCTATTCCGCTTCGGCAACCGCAGCGGCGGAGTTTCCCGATCTCGACGTGTCGCTGCGCGGCGCCGTCTCCATCGCCCGCCGTCTGCAGGATCCGCTCGCCGAACTCGTCAAGATCGAGCCGAAGTCGATCGGCGTCGGCCAGTATCAGCACGATGTCGACCAGCAGAAGCTGTCGCGTTCGCTCGATGCCGTGGTCGAAGACGCGGTGAATGCCGTCGGCGTCGATCTCAATACCGCCTCGGCGCCGCTGCTGTCGCGCGTCTCCGGCCTCGGGCCCTCGATTGCCGACGCCATCGTCCGCCACCGCGACAGCGAGGGCCGCTTCGAGACGAGGCGCGATCTGTTGAAGGTCGCCCGCCTCGGCGGCCGCACCTTCGAGCAATGCGCCGGCTTCCTGCGCATCCCGAACGGCAAGGAGCCGCTCGACGCTTCCTCCGTCCACCCGGAGGCCTATGGCGTCGCCAAGAAGATCGTCGCCGCCTGCGGCCGGGACCTGCGCGCGCTGATGGGCGATAGCGCCATGCTGAAAGCGGTCGATCCGCGCCAGTTTATCGACGAGAAATTTGGCTTGCCCACGGTGCGCGACATCATCGCCGAGCTGGAGAAGCCCGGCCGAGACCCGCGCCCGAGCTTCAAGACCGCGACCTTCGCCGAGGGCGTCAATGAAATTTCCGACCTGAAGCCCGGGATGGTGCTTGAGGGAACGGTGACCAATGTCGCCGCCTTCGGCGCTTTCGTCGATATCGGCGTGCACCAGGACGGTCTGGTGCATGTGTCGCAGCTCGCCGATCGTTTCGTCAAGGATCCGCATGAGGTCGTCAAGGCGGGCGATGTCGTCAAGGTGCGGGTCGTCGAGGTCGACGCCAAACGCAAGCGCATCGCTCTGTCGATGAAACGCGACGACGGTTCTGCAGCGCCGCCGCCGCGCGGTGATTCTCGCGGAAACCAGGGCTCGCGGCCGCAGAACGAAAGACGGCCGGCCTCTCCCAAGCCGGAGAGCCAGGGTGCTTTCGGCGCCGCCCTTGCCGAAGCCATGAAGCGAAAATAAGGATTTAGCTGCCATTTCGGCAAAAATGCCACAGTTTGGCAGCGTTATTTCGAGAGTGCTAAATCCGGCGCTTGTAAGGCGAAAGAGATCGCCTAAGTTGATGTGACCATCCTGTCACATTTGCGAGGCGTCCATGGCGTCGGCTTTCCTTTCGATCGTCCAGCAAATCATCCGTAAGGGTTCGTTGGAACTTACCCTTGCCAATGGCGACACCTACATGATCGGCGACGGCACCGGGGACATGGTGGTCGCCCGGCTTGCCGATCAGGAGGCTGAGGACGCCATCCGCCGCGACCCGACGATGAAGCTCGGCGAGATGTACATGCAGGGCCGGTTCATTCTCGAACAGGGCAATATCTACGATTTCCTGTCGCTGGTGAAACAGAACACCACCAACGAAATCTTCGATTTCAAGATGGCGGCTCTGCTCGTCGGCCGCATTGCTTGGCAGCAGCTGAAGAACCGCGTGCCGGTCAATCGCAACAAGCACAATGTCGCCCATCACTACGACCTGTCGGCCAAGCTCTTCGATCTCTTCCTCGATGAGGATTGGCAATATTCCTGCGGCTATTTTGAACCGCCGGGCATCGGGCTTGACGAGGCGCAGCTCGCCAAGAAACGCCATATCGCCGCCAAGCTCTTGCTCGAACCGAACCAGCGCATCCTGGAAATCGGTTCCGGCTGGGGCGGCATGGGCATGTATCTGACGGAGGCGACCGAAGGCGCCGATTTCACCGGCATTACGCTCAGCGAGGAGCAGCTGAAGGTCTCCCGCACCCGTGCCGAAAAGCGCGGCCTTGGCGAGCGCGTGCGTTTCGAGCTGCAGGATTACCGCACGCTCACCGGCAGAAAATTCGACCGCATCGTCTCGGTCGGCATGTTCGAGCATGTCGGGATCGGTCATTACCCCCATTTCTTCCGCAAGGTCTCGGATCTGCTCGACGACAACGGCGTCATGGTGCTGCATTCGATCGGCCGTCCGAAGCCGGCCTTCGGCACCAATGCCTTCATCGAGAAGTATATTTTTCCCGGCGGTTATATCCCGTCCGTCGGCGAAGTCGTGCCGCCGCTTGAAAAGGCCGGGCTGCTGGTTAGGGACGTCGAAATCCTGCCGATGCATTATGCCTATACGCTGCGCCACTGGCGCGAGCGCTTCGTGGCGCGCAAGGCCGAAGCGGTGGCGCTTTACGACGAGCAGTTCTTCCGCATGTGGGAATTCTATCTGGCCGGCTCGGAAATCGGCTTCCGCTGGGACGAACTCTTCATCCTGCAGATCCAGATCGCCAAGAACCAGTTCGCCGTTCCCGACAACCGCAGTTACATCGCCCGCAACGAAGCCAGGCTGAAGGAATTCGAGGCGAGGCGCGCGCCGCTCGAAAAGGTAACATTCTGAGCGGCAGCGGCGGGATGTGATGAAAGGTCATGCCGATGAGCAGTGCGTTTCCCGAGATCTATCTCGTCCGGCACGGCGAAACCGAATGGAGCCTGTCCGGGCGCCATACCGGCCGCAGCGATATCCCGCTGACCGCCAACGGTGAGGAAGCCGCCCGCAAGCTTGCCGAGCGGCTCGCCGGCCACGCCTTCTCCGCCGTCTGGTCGAGCCCGTCGGCGCGTGCCCGCAAAACTTGCGCGCTCGCCGGCTTCGGATCGGCTGCGGTGATCCGCGACGATCTCGCAGAATGGGACTATGGCGCCTATGAAGGCGTCACCACCAAGGCGATCCTGGCGGAGCGTCCCGGCTGGCGGCTCTTTCGCGACGGCTGCCCGAATGGCGAAACGGCGGCCGACGCCGGCGCCCGCGCAGACAGCGTCATCCACGCGCTTCGCGAGGCGGCGGGCACCATCCTGATCTTCTCGAGTTCGCATTTCCTGCGTGTGCTCGCCGCCCGCTGGCTTGGCCTGCCGCCGCAAGGTGGCGCGCATTTCGTGCTGGATACGGCTTCCATCAGCGTGCTCGGTTACGAACATGATCTGACGGAGCCGGTCATTCGCCGGTGGAACCAGAGATAAAGCGGCTGCGGGGTGGGTTTGCCTTTGGTCGGATACCGCATGAACGACCGGCCCCTCACCCTAACCCTCTCCCCGTAAAAAACGGGGAGAGGGGACGTGCCCTGCGCGAGGTGTGCGAGGAACGGAGAGGCTGCGGCTATCCCCCTTCGCCCCGTTTACTGGGAGAGGTGCCGGCAGGCGGATGAGGGGCGGTTCTCACCGCCCTCCTGCCGCGTAATCTCGTGCCCGTGGTTAACATTGGCGTAACGACCTCACGATAAATGTAGCCATCGCCGCTCTCCGCGGCTTTGTTTTTGCGTTTTCTGGAGTGCGGACGTGTCTCATCGATCAGTCGTATCGATCTCTTTGGCTATTGCTCTTTTCTCTTTTGGTTCAGCGGCGGCGCAGGAAAGCGGCCAGCATTTCTGGTCGGGCGACTGGTATCTGAACGTCGGCGTCGCCGGTTTCTCGGCGCCGAAATTCGAGGGCTCGTCGCATAATGAATTCAAGTTCAGCCCGCTGATTTCGGTCGGTCGCCAAGGCGCCGGCCCGCGTTTCTCCTCACGCAACGACAATCCGTCCTTCGCCCTCATCGACAAGGGCGCCTTCCGCGCCGGCCTCGTCGGCAAATTCATCCCCTCGCGCGATGCCGGTGACGACAATGACCTGAAGGGCTTGAGGAAGGTCAAATGGGGGGCGGAAGCCGGCGGCTTCGTCGAGGTTTACCCCACAGATTTCCTGCGCGCCCGCGCCGAGGTCCGTCAGGGCATCCGCTCGCATGACGGCGTTGTTGCCGATCTTGCGATCGATGCCTTCACCGATATCGCGCCCGACCTGCAGTTGTCGGGCGGCCCGCGCGCGACATTTGCCACAAGAGGCTATTATGACGCCTATTACGGCGTCAGCGCCAAGCACGCCGCCGCAAGCGGCCTTGATCCTTACAAGCCGTCGGCGGGCATGCAGTCCTATGGCGCCGGCGCGGCGCTGACATGGAAGGCGACCGAAAACCTCTCGGCAAGCTCCTTCCTGGAATATAAGCGGCTGGCCGGTCCCGCCGCCGACAGCAGCCTGGTGCGCGACCGCGGCTCGAAGAACCAGGTCCTGATCGGCGTTTCGGCGACTTACAAGTTCAATTTCTCCCTGCAGTGATCCAATGCATGTCGCCCGGAAGTGCGCAGCGGTTCCGGGACAACGACATGCATCAAACATCCAATGCATGTCGCCCGGAAGCGCGCAGCGGTTCCGGGACAACGACATGCATAAGACAAGAGATCGCTTCTTGACCGGATCGCCGGCCGGTCGCTAGATGGCGGCATGCAAGATACCGGCGACTTCCACGATCGCGTCTCCGACGCACCTTCCGATAACTGGGTCTACCGGATCCTGCCGCCATGGCTTTGGCCCTATGCGCAGCTCGCCCGGTGGGATCGCCCGATCGGCTGGCAGTTGCTGATGTGGCCGTGTTTCTGGTCGGCGACCCTTGCCGCCAATGCGGCGATCGGCGAGGGGCTTTATTCCGGCAGCCTGCTGGTGTCTCATCTTCTGCTCTATTTCATCGGCGCGGTCGCCATGCGCGGCGCCGGCTGCACCTATAACGATCTCGTCGACCACGAGATCGACATGGAAGTGGCGCGCACGCGCTCGCGTCCGCTCCCCTCCGGCCGCGTCACGCGCGCCCACGCGAAGATCTTCATCGGCCTGCAGGCGCTGGTCGGGCTGTTCGTGCTCTTGCAGTTCAACTGGTTCACCGTCCTCCTGGGGCTGCTCTCGCTCGGCATCGTCGCGCTTTATCCCTATGCCAAACGTTTCACCGACTGGCCGCAATTCTACCTCGGGCTTGCCTTCTCCTGGGGCGCGCTGATGGGCTGGGCCGGCATTTTGGGCGGCCTTTCCTTTGCCTCCGTCCTGCTCTACGCCGCCTCCGTCGCCTGGACGATCGGTTACGACACGATCTACGCCCATCAGGACAAGGAGGACGACGAACTGATCGGCGTCCGCTCGACCGCCCGCCTATTCGGCGACAGGACGAGGGCATGGCTGATCGGCCTTTACGGGCTGACGCTGGTGCTGATGTTTGCCGCTTTCCTGCTCGCCGACGCCAATCTCATCGCCTTCCTGGCCTTGCTCGGTGCCGCCGGCATGTTCGCCTGGCAGATCGTCCGGCTCGATATCGACGATGCCGCCCAATGCCTGGCGCTTTTCAAGTCGAACAATCGCGTCGGCCTGATCATCTTCTTCGGCCTCTTCGTCTCGCTGCTCTTTGCCATTCCCTGAATGAAACGGCAAAAAACCCGGCGCGGACGCCGGGTTTCAAAATGGTTGCGAAAACGAAGTGTCGCGATTTCGTTCAGTTGCGGGCGATGATTTCCTTACCTTCGATCCGCATGGCGACGCCGAGCTGGCCGGTGGTGCGGCGCACGAGGAAGCGCGGGCGGCGGTTGGCGAAGTAGGAATGACGGCGGCGCGGCTTGAGGTCGCTGGTGCGCAAGGCGCCGATATGGTCTTCGAGCGGCCGGGCGACGCCGTCGGCCTCGACCATCAGCATCGGAATGCGGAAGGCTTCCGACCAGCCGCGCCAGTCGGCGGCGATATCGCTGAGATCATGGGCGACAAGCAGCGGAATGCAGAGTTCCGGATCGGCGTGATGGAGTTCGAGCGTGACGGTCACCTCGCCGTCGCCATGGTCGATGGCGCGGGCGGCAACACCTTGGAAGACGCGCTTCGGCAGCGCAATCGAGAGCGGCAGGCCGCTGGAGGGGAGGACCTTGCGCAGGACCGCACCGCGTTCGTCTATGGTGATATTGACGTCATCCGAACAATCATGGATGGCGTAGCTGACCTGCTGCGGAAAGCGGGACGGATCGAGGCGCAGCGTCGTACCAGCCCAGGCGGGCTTCATTACGGGATTGTTCATGTCATTCTACCCTTGTCTTACCTGAGAGCCGTTTCCGGTCTTCTCCTTGGGACTTTTCGTCCTCTATGGCCGACAATAGGCACCCGCCCTTCCGTACAGCTTAAAAATTGCGGTTAAGAAAACTTTGCCTCCTCTGATGGTTATCAAAACCGAATCCGGCAGGGTTTCCGGAAGGTGAACGGGGTGGCGTGCTGAAATGATGCATCCTGAGGTAAGTCTCAGGTAAGTTTTCCGTGGCAAAATATGCTTACCAGCAGTTCGTTCTTTTAGAGATTTTGCCGAAAAGGGCGCGTTTGATGATCACGGCTTCCCTCGCTTACACGATCCTGTCGAAGGACATGACGTCGAGCCTGAACAAGGTCGCGTCGCAGGCGACGGTCAAGAAGGACGCTCAGTATTACGCCGACCATATCAACAAGGTCACCAACGTCGACGACTTCCTCGGCGATTACAAGCTCTACAGCTATGCGATGAAGGCCTATGGCCTTGAAGACATGACCTACGCCAAGGCCTTCATGAAGAAGGTGCTGGAAAGCGACCTCACCGACCCCAACAGCTACGCCAACAAGCTCTCCGATACGCGCTACCGCGAATTCGCCGCCGCCTTCAATTTCAATGCGCCTGACAAGGACGTGCAGACGGAGGCGCAGGAGGACGATCTCATCGGCCTCTACAAGCAGTCCTTCCTCGACGCCGACAAGGCGGCGACCGCCGAGAGCACCTATTACGGCAACAATATCGACAGCGTGAAGACCGTCGACGACCTGGTCAACAACACCAGGCTTCGCACCTATGTGCTGAAGACCTTCAACATCGATCCCACCTATGCGTCGAAGGATTTTCTGCGCCAGGTGCTGACGAGCGATCTCAGCGACCCCACGAGCGTCGTCAACACGCAGGGCGGCGACAAGTACAAGGCGCTGGCCGCCCAGTTCAGCTTCAACGCCGACGGCACGGTCACCGGCACGGCCCAGACGGCGGCGCAGAAGGCTTCGGTCATCGAAACCTACACGCTGAATTCCCAGTCCGTCATCATCGACAATTCGGTCGGCTCCGACGTCGTCTACGTCAACAAGACGGCGGCCGACTACAATAAGGCCTATTATACCGCCAAGATCGGCACGATCACCAATGTCGACGATCTGGTCGCCGACAAACGCCTGACCTCCTACATCACGACGGCCTACAGCATGGGCGCTGACTTCACTGCGGCGGCGCTGCGCACGGTCCTGACCGATCCCGGCTATGCCCAGCTGATGGGTTTTACCAACGTCTACAACGCCTTCAACTTCAAGTCGGACGGTTCGACCTCGAACACCGCGCGTGTCCGGACGCTCGACCAGGCGAACAAGCTGTCGTCGGCGGCGTCGCTCACCGCCAATTATTATAAGGTGACCTCGCAATCGAGCAGCATCACCAATGTCGACGACCTGCTCGCCGATGGAAACTTGGCGCGTTACATCAAGGACGCCTACGGTCTCGGCACGGATTTCAGCAATGCCGATCTGAAGAACATCCTGACTGACTCTGCCTACGCCTCCGCCCAGGGTCATGCCGATCTCAATGCCGATTTCAACTTCCAGGCGGATGGATCAATCAATGGTTCGGTGATCCAGACGGACACGCAGCGCAAGTCGACCACCGACAAATCGGCGGCGAACGCGGCCCACTTCAACGCCATGATCGACAGTGTCACCGATGTCGACGACATCATGTCCGATCCCGTTGCGGTCAGCTATCTCAGAACCAGCATGCAGATCGCCGACAGCGTCTCCGATGCGACGCTGAGGACCTTCCTCGTCGATCCCGCCGCCGCCAGCGCCCAGGGCTATGGCGACGTCCACGATCTCTTCAATTTCAAGACCGACGGCTCGGTCGCCACTCTCTATGCCACGCAGACGGCCGCGCAAAGCGCCAGCACTGCCAGCAAGGCCGACAACGCCGCCGTCTATTACCAGGCAACCATCGCCGGCATCGCCAATGTCGATCAACTGCTGTCGGACCAGAAGCTCAACAATTTCGTGCGCAACGCCTTCGGCATCCCGTCCACCGTCACCGACGTTGCTCTTCGCAGCATCCTGACCGATCAGAGCGGCACCGGCACCTATGCCGATGTCGCCGCCGCCTTCAATTTCAAGGCGGACGGCTCTCTCAAGGACGGCCTGGCGGCGCAGACGGCGGCACAGATCACTAATACGAAAATTGCCGCCGGCGCCCGCACTGACGATTATTCCGCCCGGATGGCGACGATCGCCAATATCGACGATCTCATCGCCGATCCCGCCATCACCAATTTCCTGAAGAGCACCTACAATCTGCCGTCCAATATCTCGGACGCCGACCTGAAGAGCTACCTGACCGATGCGACGGCCGCCTCAGCCGCCGGTTATGCCGATCTCAACGCCGATTTCAACTTCGCCGCCGATGGCACGCTGCCGGTCGTGAGCTCCGTCCAGACGGCCGATCAGGCGCAGACCACCAATGACAATTATATGGCGCGCTATGACGACGAGCGCGAAGAGGCGATCGACGAGGTCGCGTCCAATTATTCGAGCATGATGGCCGACAGCAACAGCCTGCTCGATACGGCCGAGATCAAATCGGTCAATGATTTCCTGCGCACCAATTCCGCCGCCGATTTCAAGAAGAGCAACGACAATCTGCCGGATCCCTATCATGTGGCGCTGCAAGCTTTCGGCCTGACCGACCAGGAGGTGCCGCGCTCGATGATGCGTAAGATCCTGACGAGCGATGCCTACGACCCGAACGGTTATATCGCCTCCTTGAAGGACGAACGCATCACCAATATGGCTCGCGCCTTCAATTTCGGCCCCGACGGCAAGGCGGCAGCACCTCTGCAGGCGCTGCCCGACGCGACCCTGGCCAAATACGCCACCGACTACAAGGCGCATGTCACCATGCTGCTGAAGGCCGGCCCGGTGAAGGACAAGGCATCGAAGGACGCGACGGCCGAGGTGGATTATTTCGCCAAGGGCATGGCGAAGGTACAGTCGCTCGACGATTTCCTCGACGACAGCCGCCTCACCGGTCTGGTGCTGAAGGCCAATAACCTCGACCCGAAGGATTACGACAAGGCGACGCTGAAGAAGATCTTCACCTCGGATCCCGACGACAAGAAGAGCTACCTGAACACCAAGGCCGATGCGCGCTTCAAGGATATCGTCGCCGCCTTCAACTTCGACAAGGACGGCAATCTCACCCGCGCCAAGATTGGCGCCATCCAGAACAAGGCGGCCGAGGCGCATACTCAGGACCTCTATGTCAAGCAGACTTTGGAAACCCAGCAGGGCGAAAGCAACGATGGTGTGCGCCTGGCGCTCTATTTCAGCCGCAAGGCCCCGAGCATCACTTCGATCTATTCGATCCTCGGCGACAAGGCGCTCTATCAGGTGATCACCACAGCCTACAGCCTGCCCTCGCAGATATCGGGCATGGACGTTGCCAAGCAGGCCGACCTTATCAATCGCTTCGTCAAGCTCGAGGATCTCCAGGATCCGAAGAAGGTCGACAAGCTGCTGCGACGCTTCACCGCCATGTACGACGTCCAGAACGCCACCCAGCAATCGCCGGCCCTGCAGATCCTGACCGGCGGCGGTACGCAGTAGTCCTAAGATCCCCAACCCCTCCCCACAAGGGGGAGGGGCTTAGATGCCGCGCTGCCCTGCACAAACCGCATCGTCGGAGACAGCGGAACGGTAACAGCGTGCGAGACTCTTAACTTTGATTGCCGATGCGGGCCGCAAGTTTGCCCTCCCCCTTGTGGGGAGGGGTCTTCCTTCAGGCTGATATCGTCGAACGGGCCTGGTCTCGCCACCCTCACACGTCGAGGCTGACCACCTTCCCAGGATTCATGACGCCAGCCGGATCGAAGGCGCGCTTGATGCGGCGCATCAGCTCGATTTCAATGGCCGGGCGGATCGCCTCCAATTCGTCGCGCTTCAGCTGGCCGATGCCGTGCTCGGCCGAGATCGAGCCGCCATGGGCGAGCACCAGCCCATGGACGATGTGGTTCATTTCGCGCCAGCGGCCGATGAAGGCGGCCTTGTCGGCGCCGACCGGCTGGGAAATATTGTAATGGATATTGCCGTCGCCCATATGGCCGAAGGCGCAGATGCGGGCCCCGGGCATCGCCGCCATGACGGCCTCTTCGGCCTCGGCCATGAAATGCGGGATCCTGGACACCGGCACGGAAACATCGTGCTTGATCGAGCCGCCTTCCGGCTTCTGGGCGTCCGACATGCTTTCGCGCATGTGCCAGATCGCCTTCTGCTGCGCCACCGATGCGGCAATCGCCGCATCGAGCACCAGCCCGGCCTCAAAACCCTGTTCCAGCACGCCGTTCATCATCCGCTCCGCCGTCTCGGCCGAATCCGATGTTGAAATGTCGATCAGCACGTACCAGGGATAGGCCGCCTCCAGCGGATCGCGCACGCCGTCGATGTGACGGCTGGTGATTTCGACGCCGAAACGCGGCATCAGCTCGAAACCGGTGAGCGAGGCGCCGCAGAGGCTGGAGGCAAGGTTGAAGAGAGCAAGCGCATCCGCCACCGAATTCAGCCCGGCGAATGCCACCTGGTGGCCGAGCGGCTGGGGAAACAGCTTCAGCACCGCGCCGGTAATGATGCCGAGCGTGCCCTCGGCGCCGATGAAGAGATCGCGCAGGTCGTAACCGGTATTGTCCTTCTTCAGCCGGCGCAAGCCATCCCAGATCTCGCCGGTCGGCAGCACCACTTCGAGGCCGAGGCAGAGCTGACGCATATTGCCGTAGGCCAGCACCGCCGTGCCGCCAGCATTGGTGGAAAGGTTGCCGCCGATGCGGCAGGAGCCCTCGGAGCCGAGCGACAGCGGAAACAGCCGTCCATGCGCCTCGGCTGCCTTTTGCACATCGGCCAGAATGGCGCCGCCATCGGCGACCAGCACGTTTGCCACCGGATCGACGTCGCGGATCCGGTTCATGCGCTCGAGCGACAGGATGATATCGGCCTTGCCGGCACGCGGCGTCTGGCCGCCGACAAGGCCGGTATTGCCGGTCTGCGGCACGATCGCCGTCCCGGTCTCCGTCGCAAGCTTCATGATATCGGAGACTTCCTCGACCGAGCCCGGCTTCAGCAGAAGAGGGGAGGAGCCGTGATAGAGCCCGCGGTTCTCGACCAGATGCGGCGCAAGATCGGCCTCGTTGCGCAGCGCGTATTTATCGCCGACGATGGCTGCGAAGCGGTCGAGAAGTTCGGTGGAAATGCCGGTGCTGCTCATCGGGGTCGGTCCTTCGTCGATTTGATCGGGGCTGTCAGTCGCGCGGAGCCGCCGCCCGCTGCAGGCGGTCGTTGATCGCTTCGCCGAGCCCCTCCTCGGGAATGGCGGAGAAGGCGATGCTCGAAGCGCCGCTGGCATCGGCCCGCTTCATGTAGTCGAAAAGATTGGCCGCCGCCTCCGCCAAGTCGCCGCGCGGGCTGAGATCAAGCACGATCCGTGCCGCCTCCGCGCCTGAGACCGCAGCACCGCCGAAGGCGATCAGCGCTTCGCCGGGGTCGACCGTGATGGCGTTGAGGCGCACCGAGGCACCAGGCGCGTAGTGTGAGGCGAGCATGCCGGGTGCTTCGATCGCTGCCGATGCCGTCTTCGCTCTGAGCAGCGGCCGGCCTGCGATGCGCTCGATCTCGCGGGCCGCCAGGCCGCCGGGCCGCAACAGCCGCACCCGGTCGCCTTCGACCTTGACGATGGTCGATTCGACGCCGACGGTGCTTGGGCCCGCATCGAGAATCAACGGGACCTTCGCCCCGAGATCGGCCTCGACATGGGCAGCACTCGTCGCGCTGATCGCGCCCGAGGTATTGGCGCTCGGGGCCGCGAGCGGTCGCCCGAAGGCGCCGATCAGGGCGCCGGCAAAACCTTTCGGCACGCGCACCCCGACGCTGTCGAGCCCGGCGGTCGCCAGCGAATGGATCGGGCTTTGTGGTTTCAGCGGCAGCACCAGCGTCAGCGGCCCGGGCCAGAAGGCTGTGGCGAGCGCCCGCGAGACAGGGTCGAATTCGGCGTGTTCTTCGGCCATCGCCAGATCGGCCATGTGGCAGATCAGCGGGTTGAAGCGCGGCCGCCCCTTGGTCTCGTAGATGCGGGTGATCGCCGCCGGATTGGTGGCGTCGGCGGCAAGGCCGTAGACGGTTTCGGTCGGGATGGCGATGGCAAAGCCGTCGGCAAGAGCGGTTGAGGCCGCCTCAAGTGCTGCCCGCCTGTCTGCCTCTATGTCGATGATGCGTGCCATGTGCTGCCCGATGCTTTGGTCCCGGCAGTCCTTAGGCTTTCCGCCGCTTGCGATCAATCGCGTTGTTGGGCGCCCCTACGCGTGCGCGTCACAGCTGCCGGATGATTTCGCGCAGCTGTTCGTTGCGGGCGCCGAGCAGCAGGATGTTGCGGATGGCCGCCTGCGGATCGTGGGTGCGGAAGAGCAGGCCGTTGCCGCGCACCGACCGGTCGATGGTCATCTTTTCCTGGGAGTTCTCGCCGGCCCTGATGGCGACGGCGAAATACATGCGGGAATAGCCGACATCGATGCGTTCGAAGAAATTGTCGTTTTCGCCGATGTCGGAATAAAAATTGGCGATGTAGAAGGCCCAGCTGACCTCTTCGTAATGGGCGAATTTGGTCCGTGCCGCGGTGACGTGGCAATAGCCGAGATGCGGGCTGTCCTCCAGCGTCCGGTGGAAGATCATCTTCGGAAACTGGATCGAGTGGTGGAAGCCGTTGATGTGCTGATGCGTCTTCTCGCCGGCGACCTGCAGCTTGCGGCCGGTCTTGGCGGCGACCTCGTCATGGGTGAAATAGCGCTTTTCCTCGGCCAGCCAGTGCCGCCGCTCGCGCGGGATGCGGCCGGTGCGCAGGAATTCGGAATGCGCGGCAACCAGCTGCGGCTCCTGCGATCTGCTTGCATCTCTAGCGTCGAAATAACGGAGTTTGGCCATGGTTCGCGTGCTTCGTCGGTCTCGGATCACGAGCAGGATAGGACCGTATGCTTAAGGCGGTGTTAAGATGGTGCGGGTGGCCGACCGCCTGCAGTTCAGAAATCGGCCAATGTCGCAAATGCGATGGCGGTCGCTGTCGGGCCGCCGGCCTCTTTGTAGATCGGGTCTTTACGCCATGTCGCAATTGACGATAATTGCCTGCAGAGTCGGCCGATGCAGGTCGACCGGATGGGTGGATTCAAGCTCTGCCGCATCCTGTCGTCAATTTCGAAGCCGATGTCGCATTACAACCGAGCGGCAGAGATGCCAGGTGATTAAATGGGTCCAGGTGATTAAATGGGCGCCATGAACAATTCTCCCGAAGGAGAAGGAAGCGGGCGCGCTTCCGCCGGGTGCACGAGGACATGAAGATGGATATTCGCAGCAACGTTTTGCGTCAGCTTAAGAACCGCCGTGAGGGCTTCAGCCTGGAACGGCCGTTTTACATCGACGAGGATTATTTCCAGCTCGACATGGAGATGATCTATTATCGCGACTGGCTGTTCATCGGCCATGATTGCGAGTTGCCGAAGCCAGGCGCCTATTTCACCGTCCAGATCGGCAGCTACCCGGTCGTCGTCGTCCGCGGCAAAGACAATGTCATCCGCGCCTTCCACAACAGCTGTCGCCATCGCGGCTCGCGCGTCTGCACCAAGGAGCACGGCTCCTCCGTGCGTCTGGTCTGCCCCTATCATCAGTGGACCTATGATCTCGAAGGCAAGCTCGCCTTCGCCCGCCACATGGGCGATGATTTCGACAAGACCGGCTTCAACCTGAAGCCCGTTCATTGTGAAATCGTCGCAGGCTATGTCTTCATCTGCCTTGCCAACACCGCTCCGGACTTCCAGCCGGTGCGCGACAAGATCGAGCCCTATGTCGCGCCGCACCGGATCAGCGAGAGCAAGGTCGCCTTCCAGAGCACGATCATCGAGAAGGGCAACTGGAAGCTCGTCTGGGAAAACAACCGCGAGTGCTATCACTGCGCCGCCAATCATCCCGAACTCTGCCGCACCTATCCGGAAGCCCCGAGCGTCACCGGCACCGATGGCGGCGCCGACGATCCTGAGATTGCCGGCCATTGGGCGCGCTGCGAGGCCGCCGGCCTGCCGAGCAAGTTCCAGATTTCGCCGGACGGCCAGTTCCGCACCGCCCGCATGCCGCTGATCGAGGATGCCGAAAGCTACACCATGTCGGGCAAGCCGGCCGTCAAGCGCCGGATTGCCGACGATATCGCGATCGACCGTATCGGCACCATGCTGCTCTTCCACTATCCGACGACGTGGAACCACCTGCTCGGCGACCATGCTATCTCCTTCCGGGTGCTGCCGCTCAGCGCCAACGAAACGGCGGTGACGACCAAGTGGCTCGTCCACAAGGACGCCGTCGAAGGCGTGGATTATAATCTCGAGGAACTGACCCACGTCTGGACCGAGACCAACGACCAGGACCGCCGCATCGTCGAGGAGAACGCCTTCGGCATCCACTCGCCGGCCTATGAACCGGGCCCCTATTCCTCCCTGCACGAGGGCGGCGTCATGCAGTTCCTCGAATGGTATTCGAACTTCATGGTCAACCGCCTGCAGGGTGATCAGACGAAAATTTCAGCGGTCGCCTGATGCATAATCCCGGAACCGTGCAGCGGTTCCGGGATGACGAGATGCATCGACAAAGGACGAAAGCGCGTTCCGGGCGACACCGTCAAGGATGGCCTCCCGGTTAATGCGCGGTTCAGGTCGATTTCTTTAGAAATACGAAAGCAGCCGGCCCCCGGCCGCTTTCGGAACCATTCGGGCACGAAAGCGTTGCTGTACAGGCGGTTATCGCTGTTGAATGGGAGAGAAGAATGTTCGGTTTGAGTAACAAGATCGCGACCGCAGTTCTGGCTGCCGCCGTCGTTCTGACAGGGTTCGTGCCGTCGCAGGCAATCCAGATGCCGACCGCCCCGCAGGTGGAAAAATCCTCCGCCATCGAGAACGTTCAATACCGCCGCTACTATCGCCGCGATTATTATCGGCCCGGCTATCGCCCCGGCGCTTATTACCGGCCCGGCTATTACGGCGGCTATCGCGGGTATTCCTATTATCGCCCGGGCTATCGTCACTATAACGGCTACTGGTATCCGCTCGCCGCCTTCGGCGCCGGCGCGGTCATCGGCGGCGCCATCGTCGCGCAGCCGCGTTACGTCGCACCCGGGCCCCGCATGGGTTCAAGCCACGTCGCCTGGTGCGCCAACCGCTACCGGTCCTATCGCGCCTACGACAACACCTTCCAGCCCTATAACGGCCCGCGCCAGCAGTGCTATTCCCCGTATTGAGGTGAGGTAAGGTAAAGCACGACGCGAGTTGCTTCGGCGGAGGAATTGGCCGGAACATCACCCGCCCTCCTTCCTCCTCGGGCTTGAGCCGAGATGACGGAGGGTGGGGAAAGCTCTGCGCCTAATTCCGTGACATATCCGGGTCAGAAGCGCCGTGGCCCGAGATACGATGCTCCACGACTTTGTTGGACGGGCTTCCGTCAGCAGCCGCTCATGGACCTGCGCATGCGGCGCAACGAGCGGGCGCTGGCATGAAAGCCCATGAGCCATTTTATCGTCGGCTGCGAAAACTCAGTGAACGGCTGTTATCACCGAAATGCCAGCTTCGTCGGCGGCACGGATCAGCGCTGCTCGCGCGTCGTCAGCCGGAATTTCGCCATGAAGTGCAGCCCGGCATGCCCTAATCGCCATGAGATATTCGTCTCCATCGTCGATCGGCCAGCCAACCGTCAGCATCTCGGCAGCCTGCACGAGGCTTGCAACAAGCTTGTATTTTTCCGGCCCACTCACAATGAGCATCAGAGGGACGAACTCTTCGGATATGCACCATTCCATGACAATTGGCCTCCCCACGGTAAATGTATTAGTAACCGTGCAAGAACCGTTCCGGGCGAGGTGGGGTACGCGCAGCGTCGCGCAATTGCGTTGTGCCGATGGTGAGTTTGGCCGAACGTAACCCCATTCTCCGTCCTCCTCGGCCTTGAGCCGAGGATCCATGCCTACTGCTGATGGAGACCGCCGTGGATCCTCGGGTCAAGCCCCATATGCGCTAACTTAGCCTTGACGGTGATGGTTGCAGATGATTCACCGTGGCCATGAGCGATTCGTTACAAGCATTGGATTGGGAGGAGCTAGTCGAACGACTA
>NZ_LOKU01000054.1:0-19338 GCF_002211295.1 Rhizobium sp. N122
CCCGACCCTAGCGGAAAACACTGATGGCCGCCCGCAAAGCCGATCACCCGCTACAGCGCAGCGAGAAGCGCGCGGGCGCTCGGCTTTACTCCCTACCGTCACCTACGCCACGTACTGGGACACGATCGGTAAATGGCCAACGCGGTTGCTTTGTGATCAGCCGTTATCTTCGACGAACCGAATAGCGTCTTGCAAGAAGCTCCGGAAATAGTCAGGATTTTCGCACATCGGAAAGTGCCCAAGCCCCTCCATAACGACATGACGGCTGCCAGGAATGAGGGCCGCTAGCGCTGCTCCGTCTGCAGGCGTCGCAGAGTAGTCATAGGTCCCGGAGAGAAGAACGGTCGGTGTTCGCTTGGCATCAATCTTCGGACCGACGACGGCACCGTCGAACTCGTCGCTGTAGAACGAAAGATCGCCGGGATAAACTCCAGGAGCACCCTGCGAGTAGATCCAACTGGCGCGGCGTCGCTCTTCTTGCGGGCTGAGCGGGCTCATGATTCCGCGGACATAGGCTGAGTTATGAAGCGACCCATGAACGTTGACGTTGTGTTGAAAGGGGTTGCGACGGCCCTTTGACTTCAACGGCGGCTCGACCGCAATTACACCCATTAGACGTTCCGGTCGCTCCGCCGCCAGCACCATGCACATCGCCGCGCCCATAGATCCTCCAACGACGATAGCTCTGTCTCCGACGAGCTGGTCGAGTATCGCCGTGCACCAGGTCAGGTAGAGATCCGTTGTGAGTTGATAGGGCGAGCCGTCCCAAGTTAAAGGAGGCATCGAACGTCCGTGAAACGGCAGATCAACTGAGATCAATCGGTTCGTACGCGCAAACCCAGTGTCGGAGAGTTGCGGTAGAAACTGACGGCCGTCTGCGCCAGCCGTATGGAGGAAAAGGATAGGAGTTCCTGCACCGGCTTCCTCGTAAAAGATATCGTGTTCTACGCCGCCGACCTCTACCCGCTTATAGCGTCCGGTGACCTGTTCAATATTTCGATCGACCTTCGGCGCAACTAGGGGCGGAGACGCTACGACGATCTCGAACAGTCGCTCCAGAGCGGGACGCGCTTGAGCGATTGCTACGGGCGAACCAGATAACGTGAACTCAGGGTTAGCGAGTTGAAAGGCGGTGAACGAATGGTAGGTTGCCGGCGGCGGCACCTGCATAACCTTTTCCCAAGCTCCTTCTGGGGCACTCAGTATGACGTCAGCATTTTCGTCCGCGCCGTCCAGTGCGACTATCCCGCCTCCCACAGCAAGTGATGACTTTTCTGGTCCAACTTGCAACGAGATCCGTGTTGTAAGACCTGGGGTCAGTCGCGGTAGCTCCGGATCTTCGATCGCCAGGGTTACGCGTTTAATCAGCTCGGCATGGGCGCCCATACGTCCTCCCTAACAAAATGATGTTGTTGGGAAGCCGCACTTCCTGTGACTCACCTCCCATAAGAGAGGTAAGCAGATTTTCAGACAATCTGTCAACCGTAGCCGTCGCCTGAACTTCGTTTTGTGGAACTACTCGGAGGTTTCGACGGGGTTCTTGCTCAAGTAGTCCAACGCCACCTTAGCCGCGATTTCGATATGGCGCTTGCAAAGCGCGGCTGCCCTGTCGCCATCACGCAACGCAATAGCGGCCGCAATCTCTCTTATCTCGAAAACGCTGTTCTGCAGCCGCCCTGGCTGGGTCATCGATGTCATCCGCAACAATGTGACCCGGTTGTGCAACGACGTGAGCATTTGCTTCACAAACACGTTCTTGCTGCCGGTCATCAAACAATCGTAAAAAGCGGTCTTGGCTTCGATGATCCGCGATCCGGAACCGCTCTTGGCTGCGGCTTCGAACGCTTCCACGGTCTCGAGGAGAGCAACGATCTCTTCATTCGAACCGTTCTCGGCGAACTCCTGGCCGGCAAAGCTTTCAAGCAGCGCGCGTACACTATAAAGCTGCCTAGCCTCCTCGTAGCTGATAGTGCTGACAACCGGCCCCCGATGCGGATAGCTAGTAATAAGCCCTTCAGCTTCTAACTGGCGTAGCGCCTCGCGAACTGAAGTTCGGCCAACCCCGATGAGTTCGCACAACTCGCGCTCCACCAGCCGCTGCCCGGGCTTGAAACGGCCACTTGAAATAGCCTGCCGGAGCTTATCCTCAACAAGGATTCGAAGAGAGGCGTTTTGACGTGTAATCTGGAGGTCGATCGTTCCCATTCACAACAAACCTTCGATGAAATTTCTAGTGACGCACAGAATCAATATACTGCCGGAGCGTTTCGTAGGACAACCCGATTGTCTGCAAACAGCAAAAAATTTCAATCGGTTTATTGTGGGTCACAGGAGAACTCTAGCGAACTGGAGGTCTGGCGCAAGGGGAGAAAATTTCTGTAGCACCTCAGGGTCATGACCCGGAATAATGAGTCCGTTTGCTCCGGCAAGGACGCGGAGCTTGTTGTAACCCTCGATTACCTCTAGGTAATCTGCAAACAGGGGAAACGCGCCGTCATTTTCAAGATAGTGCTGGAAATGAAGCGCGTCGGAAGCGATAACCAGCAAAGCGCCGCCTGTTGCCACCGTAACAACTTGCAAACCTTTCGAGTGACCGCCAACCAGATGCACCCTGCATCCAGGAACAATTTCCCCATCCCCATCATGGAACCGTACCCGTGACTGAAAAACGAGCCGGACCGCGTCGACGACACCTTCTGTAGCAAAAGGCCGACGCATTCGCTCATGGCACATACACCGCCCCGTTCCATACGCCATCTCCCGATCCTGAATGTGAAAAGTGGCGTTAGGAAAGGCCGGGAGGTTTCCGGCGTGATCGTAGTGCAGGTGTGTCACAACGACATCAGTAATTTCGCTGGATTTGATGCCAAGGCTGCTCAGTGCTGCCACCGGATGGATCAAGAGGGTCCGCCCTCTGGCCGCGCCCTCTCCGGCTTCGAAACCAGTGTCGACAAGAATCAATCGGTCCTCGAGACGGATCAGCCACACGAAGTAGTCGATTTGTGATGGACGATCATGAATGTCATCCGTCTCTAGTATCAGGTCACTTACTGGTCTTTGCGCGGTGCCGTAATGGATGGCGAGCACTGTCCACTCGTTCAAGAGAATTCTCCCCGCCATCAGTCCATCAAGACTAGGTGTCGATTGATCTCGGCCCTGTCAAGACGGTCGAAAACCTCATTGATCTCATCAAGGGGGCCAGTGCTCGACAGCAATTTGTCCACTGGTAGCTTACCTTTGAGGTAAAGGTCGATATAGCGGGGTATGTCGCGCGATGGCACGCAGGAACCCATATAGCTGCCCTTGATCGTTCTCTCCTCTCCGACCAACGGCAAGGGCGAAACCTCGAAACGGGAATTTGCGCTGGCCAGTCCGGCCGTAGCGGTCATCCCTCCGCGCCGGGTAATCTCATATGCAAGCTCGAATGCCTTTTTGGATCCAGCCATCTCTATCGCGTAGTCTACCCCGCCGCTTGTCGCGCCTTTTACTTGGGCAACAATATTCGGCGAGGTGGCCAAAAAAGTCTTCGTCGCTCCCAGCTCCTTGGCAAGATCCAGCTTCGCTTGGATTAGGTCGATCGCCACGATATCGCTTGCACCGCTCGCAACAGCGCCAAGTATCGCTGAAAGGCCTACGCCGCCGAGCCCGATTACCGCCACACTACGGCCTGGGCGGACCCCACACGTGTTCATCACAGCTCCAACGCCGGTCATAACGGCACATCCGAAGAGAGCAGCTGTCGCCAAATCGATATCTTTGGTCACTTTGACTACCGAGCTCGCCGACACGACAGCATATTCGGAAAACGCAGAAACGCCGCTATGGTGGTTAATTTCGTATCCTCTCAAACGGATGTGCTTGCCGCCGGATAGAAGCGTTCCTGCAGCATTGGCCTGGTAGCCCGGTTCGCAGAGGCTGGCGCGGCCTTCAGCGCAATATGAGCAATGGCCACAAACCGGCAGAAATGACATGACTACATGGTCACCAACCTCAACCTTCTCGACACTCGGTCCGATTGCTGCGACGACGCCAGATGCCTCATGGCCTAGAGCGACTGGAAGCGGACGCGGTCTGTCCCCATTGATTGCGGACAGGTCAGAGTGGCAGACACCGGCAGCCTTGATCTTGACCAACACCTCCATGGGGCCAGGCGGCGTCAGTTCCACAAGCTCAATCTTAAGAGGTTTCGAATTTGAATAGGGCTTCGGCAGACCCGACTCCCTGAGGATTACCGAACGCATCTGCATCTTTGAAATTCCTTATCGATGTGCAAGCAACTGCATTGGAGAGGGGATATAGCGGAATCCGTCTCCGTTTCGCACCACATGCCCGGCACCTGGCCATGCGAAGTGATAGGACATTACCGCAATGCGATCTGTCGCCAGCATATCAAGCACGCGCGTGCGGGATCTAGCTGACAGCTTCGGGTCCGTGTCGTATCGGAATTCCATCATCGGCCTCTCCATCAACAGGATATGATGGTGCGTAAGGTCGCCGAGAAAACAGAGGCGATCGTTTCCCGACTGCAGCATAAAACAATGATGACCGAGCGTGTGGCCGGGGGCCGAAATCGCGTGAACGCCCGGCAAGAACTCCTCGCCGTCTTTGAAAAAGAAGGTCCGATCCTTGTGGGGAAGCAGGTTTCGCCGAGCGTTATCGATTTGAAATTGAAATGAAGAATCGATCGACGACCCGTCCGTCCAGTCCGTGAAGTCTCGCTCACTGATGAAGATGTCGGCGTTCGGGAAATTTAACCTTCCATTGGCATCGCACAGACCGCCGATATGATCGATATGGGCGTGCGACAGAACCACCGCATCGATCTCCGTCGGATCTCGACCTGCCTCTCTCAGGCTGGCTAGGAGCCGACCTGTGGTGGGCCCGAAAGCTTTGGAAGACCCCATCCCGGTATCAAATAGAATTGTTCTTCCATTTATCTCAACAAGCGGCACGTTTTGCTCGAGTACAACTTTGTTCGTTGGCAGGAAATTGTCCTCTAGCATCAGGCTGACCGTGCGTGGCTCTACCCCCAAGAAGTTCAGGCGAGGATCTCCTAGCTCTAACGGCCCGTCGGACAGTACCGTGATTTTTCCATCGCCAAATTCGAACGGATAAAAATACGGAAGCTTGGCCAGGTGATGCATACTAAGAGACACTGATTTTCCTCCCATCAGGTGCTTGGCTACATTTTTGGCAGATTGTATGATAATCTGTCAAATATTTTTGAAGAAAGCCATATCGAGAGCGACTGCCTTGCTTTAGGAGCCGGTGTACCGCGTTTTCCCCGGCCTACCGAATGCCGCGCAGTAGGAGCAGAGCATTCGAGAATGCGGCTCGCGGGGCCGCACAACGCATGGTCGTTGACCCAGCGTTGCCCCCTGTTCCGCGAAAAACCGCAGACATTCAGAGATTGACGAGGCTCAAGTTGAGTTGTCTCACAGCGCGCACCGCATCACCGTCCATCAGACAGGTGACTTTTTCCCATATTCGCGCTCATCATCGCGAAGCGGCGTAACGATCTGAAACGAAGCCGGTGGCGGACGCGCGCACCCAAAGAGCGATCAATTCCATCTTCGGCAGGGCCTTGCTGTAAAAGAAGCCTTGCGCCGAACCGCATCCGTTCGCTGCGAGAAATGCTGCCTGCTCGGCGGTCTCAACACCTTCCGCTACCACGTCCTGTCCAAGACATTGTGCAATGGACAGAATCGCTTTGACCAATTCTTCGTTCCTTTTGTCCGAGCTATTTATGAATGACCGATCGATCTTCAGCGTGTCGATCGGGAAGCGGGCTAGATAGTTGAGCGCCGAGTAACCGGTGCCAAAATCATCGATAGCAATCGAAAATCCCATTTGACGCAGCTTAAGAAGCGTCTGCAGGGTCTCGCCCTTCCGATCGAGAAGCAGACTCTCCGTGATTTCGATTTCGATCCATTCCGCGCGGCAACCGGTTTTACCGAGGATTGCAGCGATCTCGTTTACCAACCGTGAGCATTGGAATTGCTTACCCGAAAGGTTGACTGCAATCTTGTGCAGGTGGTGGCAATCGGCGTTCAGCTCCTTCGCCGTCTTGCACGCTTCACGCAGCACCCATCGCCCGAGTTCAACGATCAGCCCGGTATCCTCAGCGACCGGAATGAATCGAACCGGCGGAATCATGCCCATCTCGGGATGAGGCCATCTCAACAACGCTTCCGATCCTATCATAACGCCGCTGTCCAGAAGCACCTTGGGCTGGTAGTGCAGCTCCAATTCTTCGCGCTCGATAGCGCGGCGCAATTCAGATTCCAACTGCATGCGCTCCTCCACGCCCACAGTCAAATCCTTCGAATAAAAGCGAAAACTGTTTCTCCCCGAGCGTTTGGCAAGATACATCGCAGAGTCGGCGTATTTCACCAGATCGTTGACATCTGTGCTGTCGTCGGGCGAGATCGCGATGCCTACACTGCATGACACGTAGACTTCCTTGCCATCCAATAGGAAAGATTCCTTGAATCTCTCGAGGATCGAGCACGCAACCCAATCGAGATCGTCGGTTGTCTGGATTTCCGGCAACAGAATCGCGAACTCGTCGCCGCCGAGACGCGCAACCGTGTCGAGATCGCGGACAGATTTCTTAAGCCGGGTAGCGACCTGGCAGAGTAGTTGATCACCCACAGGGTGACCCATCGTATCGTTCACGACTTTGAAATGGTCGATGTCAATCAGCATTACCCCTGTCCGCCGACGTTGAGACGACGCGTCACTGACGACCTTTTGCAATCGCTCGTTAAACAGCAAGCGGTTCGGCAAAGAAGTCACCGGATCGTAAAAGGCCATTTGCCTGATTTTTTCCCGCGAGGCGTTCAGTTCCGTGACATCGCGAGAGACCCCGAGGACTCCTGTAACCTCTCCCCCGGCGCCGAGGACCGCAAGTTTACGTGTTTCGAGAAGAATGGACTGACCGTTCTCCGGGGAAACCACCCAATTCTCGTCGATAAGTATGCCACCGGCTTCGATCGTGGCCTCATCAGATTTTCCGGAAATGTGAGCTCTCTCAGCCCCGAACAATTCAAGGTCCGTTTTTCCAACGACCTCCGCCTCTGATTTCCCGGTCAGCCGCTCAAATGCATGATTGCACAAAAGGTGTACGCCATCGACATTCTTTACCCAAACCATGTCAGGAATGGTTTGCAGCACACTTAGCAATTGCGTCCGCACGGAGTTGATGGCGTCTTCCGCCTGCCTTCGTTCCGTGACATCACGCGAAAATGCCAGGAGCGTGGTGGCGGCGTCAGGATCGGCGCTTGGTCGTCTAGCCACCGACAACTCGAACCATCGGGTCTCGCCGTTTGGCAAGGATACGCTAATGCATCGACCGTAGGCAACTCCTTCACTGCTTGCAGTTCGAAGCGCCTCCATTGCAATAGCCGCTTGATCAGGCGCAAGAACTTGGTCGACCGTCCTACCCAGTAGCATTTCCCGCTGCTGGGCTAGTAGTTCGGGATTTCTGGTCCAGACCTGAAGATATCGCCCATCCTCGTCGACCTCAAACAGAACGTCTGGAATAGCGGTGACGATCCCTTGGGCTAGTTCGAGAGCGTTTTTGAGTTCCTGCTCCGCCAACTTGTGTTCGGTTATGTCGATGATAACGCCAATCAGACCCGCGGGCTCGTCGTCGTGACCTCTGAAAACTGCCTTGTTGCAGACAACATCCAGGATGGCGCCGTTTGCGAGAGCGATCTTACGCTCGGAGACTTGGGCTCCACCCCTTTCAAGAAGGCCTTTCTCTTCAATAGAATAAATTTCCGCCAGTTGCGTTGAACTGAGATCAAAATCTGTATTCCCGATGATCTCGTCGCGCGAGCGACCGAGGAGATCTTCGAAAACCTTGTTGCAACCGACATAGCGACCGTGCAGATCTTTGAAGAAAATTGGGAGGGGCAACACGCCGATCAATGCTTCAAGCAGCGCTCCTCGGTCGGCTGAGGTATCATGATGCAGCGCTTCGTCTCTCCGGCGATTGCGCCTTTTCTGAAAAAAGGAGCGTTGCCAAAGCGGTTGTAAAGTCGAATTCATCGTGAAGCTCCTTACCGAGGGCCAAGACAGGATGCATCATCCATCCGATCAGGAATTCCGGGAACGCCACCCAAATCATTCGAGCAACAAATTGATGCAGATATGTCAGTAAGGCCTCGAACCGCGCGTCGGCCTGAGCCGGATAGTGCGGTCGGAAATGAACTTTGCTTTCACATTCGAAGCAACAACCTTCGCGGCAGCACGTAGATTGATTGGCGCAATGAGTATGTTGTCCCGTTTGCGAGAGGAGGGCCGGAGGAAGAATGCTACCGCGGAGCAAATATGTTCGTTGGAACCGGATCGCTTGGCTCATGTCTCCTGAGGCGACCCGGGCATTTCCCAATTTGAACTGTCATTCCTTAGCGCAGCCTACCTTGCACGAGAGCCGATCATGAAGGCACCGCATTCCACACAGACCCCGCATGCGATCTTCAATCGGCCGGCTTCCAGGAGAGCGGATCCGCTGGGTTATCGAAATATTTAGCAGCAGCGCTGGCAGACCACCAAGCTCTATTCTTCGGCTCGATCCAATCCTCAGAGTTAGGATCGCAATCAGCTGGCAAATCCGCCATTACATCCTCTATGGTACTGGGAATTGCTGGCCGCAGGATTGTCTGAATTTTGGGGCCCTGTCCCTCAAGAGTTCGCATCATTACGTCCCATACGAAACCCGCCTCAGAGCGCGGCGGCCAGAAATGAAAACTCTTGCTTACGAAGTCGGGGTTCCGTCGCCAGTAACAGGCTGCCGAAGCTTCGCCCCCTAGAACGATTGGGATCATGTCGCGCCCGGACTGGCGCACCGCGTTGATAACACCATTCTCAGCTCCCGACTGAACGATAATACCATCAATTCGACCGGGATTCGCTGCAAGGAATTTTTGCACCTCGGCCTGCGCGACCTTGTCTGTCCACTTCCCGTCGACATGACCTACGATCTTTATCTCGGGATAATACTCCAGAGCCTTCTTTGCGCCGACGTCAAAGCTGTCCGAGGAGGCAAAGCCGGAGATCCCCGAAACGAGAAGCACATTGCCACTTCCTTCGATTTCTTCAGCGAGCCACTTCGCCGCCTCAAACCCGCCTTGCATGTTGTTCTCAGTTGCGTTGACGGCGAACGGCGATGTTACGTAACCAGAGTACGAGAACACAGGCACTCCTTTTGAATACGCATACTCTATCGTAGGATTAAGCGCCGTGAGGTTCGAACAGCAGATAATAATTGCATCAACGCCGTCGTCTACCATCTGCCGCATCTGCCTGATCTGGACAGCGTCTTCAAGATTTGACTGGGTGACGATGAACTCGGAGACCAGCCCCGCTTTCTTGAAAGCTGGAACAATCTTGTTTGTGAACTCATCAAGAATACTCGCACGCCAAGAATTGTCAGCATATGTCGATGCGTACCCAATTTTCCACGGCGGTGCTCGCTGTGCCTTAAACGTGCGGAAGACAGATTCACCTGTAGGCAACTTTGGATCGAGCAACTCGTAGGTTTTTCGTTCCTCCCGCGGCAATTCCGTAAGGCCACCGGCGGCCGCTACAGAAGGGATCACCAAGCCGGTGATTAGAATAATGGCTCTTGTAATTTCACGTATGCGCACGGATTTGATACCTCTCGTGTCTCTGAGCATTGCAAAGCAGTTGATCTCTTGAAGGTTGATCGGCTCTAGGTGGGTTTTTTACAGTCAGACGGGCGGCGAAAGGGAGACCAAGAGCCTAAGGCCGGATTTCGCTTCCGTAAGCGGATTTCCCTTCAGTAGAACGCCGCTATCACAGTGGCCATCCGACGCGTGGCAGTCTCGTTCGATGCGCAGCTTACGCCACTAACCTAACCCGACGCGTCGACTTATCTTCGGTCAATTTGAATGAAGCGAGCCGCTCGCTGAGTTCGTTAGTCTGATCCGAGAGAGTCTTTGCCGCGGCATTTGTCTGCTCGGCCATGGCAGCGTTTTGTTGTGTTCCCTGGTCAAGTACATTGACGTTATTGTTGATCTCGGCGAGGGACGCCGCTTGCTCGCGGCTCGAATTGACGATTTGATCAATCCGATCGGAAATCTTCAAGATCGACGCCGTTATGTTGTGTAACGCCTCACCTGCTTTCCCCACGTAATCTGAGCCGATCGCCACCTCCGAAGAGGATTCCGAAATCAGGTGGCGAATCTCGCGGGCTGCAGCTGATGATTTCTGGGCAAGTTCGCGCACTTCCTGGGCTACGACTGCAAAACCCTTTCCGGCATCTCCAGCACGAGCCGCCTCGACACCAGCATTTAGTGCCAAAAGATTTGTCTGGAACGCAATCGTATCGATCAAACCAATGATTTGGCCGATCTTGTGGGACGCGTCTTCTATTCTGCCCATTGCGTTGATCGCATCGGTCACAATGGTTGCCGCACCCTCGGCGTGTTCTTTAACAACGGACACGAAAGCCTGGGTTTCATAGGCATTCTCGGATGATTTTCTGACCGTGACCGTCACCTGTTCGACGGCGGCCGCAGCCTCCTCCAGTGAGGCGGCTTGCAATTCAGTTCGCCGCGACAGATCATCTGAGGCTTTGAAAAGCTCGCTGGTTCCCCATTGAATTTGATTGGTATTCTCGTCGATATGAGACACTGTCTCTCTCAGGATCGAAAGCGAGTGATTGAAATCGCGCCTCAGCGGCTCAAGATTGGGATGGAATTGGCGGTCAATTTCTTGAGAGATGTCGCCACGCGCCAATCGAGATAACGCCTCTCCTAGAATGGTGACGGCAGTTGCGACCTCCTCCTCCATCTGAGCGCGTTCGCGTTCACGATCCATCCGCTCCTGTTCAACGGTTTTCCTATCGGCTTCCGTTCGTGTCTCGATGTCCATCTTCGAGACAGCATTTTCACGGAAAACCTCGAGTGCGCGAGCCATTTCACCTATTTCGTCTCTCCGGTCACGTCCGACAATCTGCGATCGAAGATCGCCCTTTGCCAGCTCTTGCATGCGCTTCGCGATCCGTTCGATCGGGGCGCGAAGTGTCGCCATCAGGCCGGCGCCAGCCGCCAAGGCTACCAAGACGCCGGACACTGTGGCGATAGTTGACAGCAAGCGGGCAAGATTGCTTTCATTGCGAGCATCGTTTTCCTGAGTTGCTGCAAAGGTTACGAGGTTTTTCCAGATCTCCTGGCCGGTTTTGTCCGCCTCAGAATATTGCGCTTGGCGGGCTTCCGCTATCTTGACCAGCTTCTCTGTGTTCTCTTGGATAGAATCCACCTGGGCGAATAGATCTTCCTGCATTTTATCGAAGCCAGATATCGAGCTGGCAACGCCTCCAACTGCCACGGTGTCACGCGCCAATTTTGTAAGTTGCTCAACGAGGCGCTGCTGATTCTCTGCGTTGGCTGTACGGAACAGGTTATTGATTTCGATTTCGATCGAATCGGCGTCCTGGCCGATCGTTGTCGCCGTCGCAACAAGCATTTCGGAATCCGTCAACGCTTTATCCAACGCCCGGATCGCATTTGTTCCTTCAATCATGTGCTGGATCGCATCCACTCGCAGGTTCGTCGCAAAGCTCTGTAGGTCAGAGCCGGCAAGCCGTGTGGAAGGGTCGACAAATTCGGGGTTGGCGATTAGCTTGGCGATAGTCCTCTCAATTTTAGTAACGGCCTGCTCGTCAGCAGTCGAGACTACCCGCTTAACTGTTTTTAGCGACTTTTTGATCACAAGCCCTTGCTGGGCGACAGTCGGAGGCTGCTTCGCTCCGTCCGGCAAGCTCACCAAGTCTTCCGCCATGTGTTGCATAACTGATGCCGTATCGAGTGAGCGGGTAGCCTCCCGGAGCATGGTTTTCCCGGAGTTCTCCTGATTGCGTACTTGTGAGCGCACATCAACCGCAGCCAATTTAAGGGCGCCTCCGACCTCCTTGATCTTCGACAAGTTGGAAACAATGTCGCTGCGAACGGATTCCTCGTCATTATGCAAAGACCACATGCGGCCGATGCTGCCCGAGATAACGGACATTGCCGATACACTGTTTTCGAGCGCACCAGTTTCGCTCCCGCTACCTGCCGCCGCTTCCTGGAGCGACTGCATGGTTGCGCTCTGCCCGTTTAAACTTGTCAGCGCCTCATCTCGGTACTCCGTTGAGCTTTGCGCCAAAAAGCGGTTCATGCTTTCCGCGACACTTCGAAACCCGCTCAAGGTCTGAAGAACCTCATTTGAAAGCCGAAGACGAGACTGAAGCAAGCCAGTTGCTTTTAAGCCGACCCCACCAACTGCCGCCAATATCAGGATCAAGGGTACAAGTACCAATAACACCTTTGCTCTTATGGTAAAGGTGGACAACAGGCGATCGACGAACATACTTACCTCCAAAGGGCTCAAACGGTGCTGGGGCCTCGCTTTTGGAATAGTAATGTTTGAGCCTGAACGAACATGGATAAGAGTTTCACTAAAACAATCGAAACTTTTTTACGTGTTGTTAGGATTTGACCTCTTACCCATTGCGTCTTTCAAGAAACTTAACGGAAGGTTAATACCTGCAGATTTGCCGGATCAGAACGTGGGAGTGGATCTATCTGCACCGAGGATCGATCTCCAGCACGTTCCCTGTCAGCTTTCCGGACAGTTCCGAATTCGCCAGGAATTGCACGGCGTGGATCACTGTTCGAAGCACGTCATTTTCGCTTGAAGACGTAGAGTTCACATCGCTGGCGTGTACAGCATTTATCCTCAGCCCGGAACCGAAATATTGCCTAGCAATTGCGGAGGTAGTAGTGCGCAACGCCGCTTGAAGGACGGCTTCTGCTTCCAGCGAGGTCGTCTCTTCGAACCATGCGACGTCCACTACGGCAAGCTCCGCGCCCTGAAGTCGAGAGCTAAAGGCACCTGTAACTCTGATTAGATTGGATACGGCATCAAGCCCCAGATTCGCGCTGGATAGCGATCCCGTTACAGTTTGGGTTGTTTCATTTCTGCGGAAAACTATGTTCACCAGAACGTCGACCCGTCTCCAGCGCAAATACACTTGGTCAGCCATTGAGTTGACGTAAACGTCTCTGTTCGGGTTGACTTTGACCGGTAAAAAATTGTTTCCCTGGCCTTCAGCCAGGGAGGCGAAGTCGGCGGGATTGGCGTCGCCTACGGCGACCCGATAGCCTTTTTCTATAAATGAGCGCGCCAAACAAAGACCAACAGGATTTGACGCGCCTATCAAGACACAGACTTTTTCCCCAGGAGAAATGTTGGCGTCACTGTCACGTTCAACCAGTACCTCGGTCGATGGAGTATGACACGCCTTGTGAGTCAGAGACGCTTGTATCACGCGCCGGTCGCCGCTTCCGGCAGATTAAGAAGGTCGACAATTTGTGCATTTTTGGCCAAGTTTAGCACTTATAACTCCCGGTCCGTCGCTGCGTCTCCCGCGAACAAGCAATGCGCGGGCGATATAGTAAAATTTTTGTCCGACAATCTGTCAATTCCTTTTTGCGATTTTCGGCGGACACATGTCGAGACCGGCGTCATTTTGAGGCCTCATGCCCGCAATGCCGTAAGCATCGGTATTCCGACACCCGGTTGAGTTTGATGTGGTCTTTCCTGTTAGTCTTCTCTCGCCGCCACGTTCCGATTTGATCGCGCTTTTCGCGTTCGCGCGGCACAGACAACAGCACGCCTATGGCAGCACAAGCTGTTTGACCATCATCAGGTTTCGTCCTTAAGCTCTTCTTTTGCCCAATCAGACGCCCGGAGTCCGTACCCGCTAAGAAGAGCGCAAAGTCAACCCAATGCGACGAGGCGCGGCTTACGCATTGATATTTGCCGCGACCGCCTCGCTTAGTAGGCCAAAAGAACTCGTCGACGTCTTTGCGTCTCCGAGTGTTGAGCCTGGAGCGTGCTCTCTTATACGTCATAACCGAAGTATGCTGATGCGCAGGTTAAGAGGGCCAGCGTGTGGCGAAATCGTGGGGCCATCCTACAGCACAATCATTTTTCTCCGTGTCGACTCAACGGCCTCCAAGGTCGGTTGGCGTAGGTTCTCTCCCACTCATAGCACTCCCACCCTTCCCGTGACGGGCTGCGATCGAAAGCAGCCCGTCACCCCTCGCCTTGGGAGGCATCTTTAGATTGATTTGCCGTGCGGGAACTCCACTAGAACCGTGGCAGATTTCCCTGATGCTGCCTTGCCTTTGATCAGGAATAGCATTAACGTATATCAGACAATCTGTCAATCTGTTTGAGGCGTGTGGAAGCCAGTCATCGCATCATTAGAGGCTTCCCAACTGCAGCGCTGAAAAACTAGGAGGCCATCTCGAGCGGGAGAACGTGGATGTCGGTGCTGGTGATGATCCGCCATGACGAAAGCCTAGGGAATGAGAGATTCAACCGGCCTCCACAAAGGTCCGAATCGGTCATGTACGCGATCAAAATCGCTCGCACGCCATCCGGTCTCGAGCTTTGAAGGTTTGGAAAACTAGTCCCGGCATGTGCGAGTTGGTGTTCATAGATAGGTTTATATTGGATGACCGAAAGTTTGTTCAGCAAGCCCGATGAAGGGACCTTAGTGAAAGACAACTTTATCGAGGGCTCCGATCCCGAACGTCTTTTGCCTTTGATATCATCGCCCCTGGCGTCCTCTGACCTTGCTCAACACGACAGTAGATCGCTTAACTCTCGCTGCAGACGAATTTCCCTTGATGGTTTTGGCGTTGCGGATGCCCATCATGGAGAGGCGTGCTCGGTCATGATAGATTCCCCAGTTGACGTCGTAACGGTCTTCCTGCCGGCGTCCGGGAATGCAGTCTTTCATTGGTCTGGGCAACAGGTAGAGTCGCCGCATGTTGCAAATGCTCCGCTGAATGCCCGACAAGATGGCATAAGATCTCAACTGTCATTGACGATCGATACGCAATCCTTGCGTGACAAGCTTTCTCGCATGCTCGATCGGACGATCAGCGGAAATCTGCAAATTCAGCCGACCCTTGATCTTGCATCGAGCGCGGGAACGCTCATGCGAGAACTAGCCCTGTCTGCCCATCGCGGCCTCAGTGCCGGGGGGGCTCTGCGACAATGCCCGTCGGCCTATAACTCGCTCCTCGACGCGATAGAGTACCTTTTGATCGAAAGCTGTATGCATCGCTATACCGATGAACTTCGTCGTCCGGCTCCGTCTCCCACGCCTCGCCACGTGAAACGGGCAATGGAGTTTATGGAAGAGCATATGGCTCAACCCATTTCCCTTAACGATATCGCCGCTGCGGCCAAGGTCAGCGTGCGGACTTTGCAGCACGGCTTCCGACAATTTCGTAATACCAGCCCCACAATGCACCTCCGAGACTTGCGTATGTGCGCAGCTCGACAGGAACTGCTGCAAAACGGCGCTAAAATCAGCGTTTCGGAAATAGCGCTTAAGTGGGGCTTCACACACCTCGGCCGTTTTGCTGCAGAGTACAAGAGACGTTACGGCGAACTGCCATCTAAAACAGTGCATATGAGCGATGTTCTGCCGCATAGGCGATCTATGTGTGCTTCGCAGGCCTCTCCGCCCGAAAGCTGACCCGGAAATAGCCCTTCGCGATGGCGCTGTGGTTCGCAGCGCTCCACCGGGCTATACCATCGCTGCGCCCTTAATTTTTCGGTCTGTCGCCACAGACGGTCAGCAGCCGAGCGTACAGTGCTTCAAGGTGATTGGTGATTTGGATCATTTGCAGCCGCTCTTGCTCCAGGCGCTGCGACTGTGCATCTTCGTGGCTTTCTAAGTGGGTATCTGTCTTAGCCTGTTGCCCGAAATTGATTGCGATAACTTTGGACATCTTCGAACTCTCGTTGAATTTCGTTAATACTCCGCGTCTTGAAGGAAGACAGTCGCGGAAGGTGAAAAAGCAAAAGTCTGCTAGGCAGCTGCGATGCGTCCTGATTGGTGCCAAACCTTTGCTCAAAACTAAGGAAGCATTCCATCCCTTGTTCAAGCGGAGTGATTCCGTAGCTGAAGGTTGGGTCGAAGTCGCGCCTAAGTCCGAACCGGTTGGATCCGATCGCCGTTGATCGATAGAATGCCAGAGACCTGATCGACGACCGGGCCGATGATACCATCTGCTACCTCAACGACGACAATGGCGCTGTGGCTAGACCGATGGGATTGGTTATCTCGGCAGCAAGTTCTATCACCGGAATGACAGAACCGGCAGATCCCTGAACCGAGAACATGCGTTAGGGGCAGCGGCGTCGCCTCTGCTAACCCCCGGATTTCCGGGATCAACGTCGTCTTCATGCAGAACTGCTGGCTGCCAGATGGAAACCGATAATATCCTGCGATGAATTATGACATGATTCATTAAAACTCTTCCCATTCCTTAGTCGCGACAGCGGCTGTAGTACGTCCGCCGAAGGCGCCGGCAAGCTTCTGGGAGAGGGCACGCGCTGGCGAGGCGGCCGGCTTACCGTTCTGGTGGGCAACACGCCGTACAAAAGTCGAACCGTCGAGCCTGAAGCGCGCAATAAGCCGCGCCAGATTGGAAGCCTCATCCGCCAACCGGTTGGTGGCCGCCGTCGATTCTTCCACCATCGCCGCATTCTGCTGGGTTGTCTGATCCATCTGGTTGACCGCAGTGCTGACTTCCGCCAGCCCGGTCGATTGCTCTCGTGCCGCCGTCGAGATCGTATGAACGTGCTCGTTCACCTTGATCACGTGGCCTCGGATTAGACCAAGGGCATCGCCTGTGGCCGTTACCAGCCTGACCCCAGTTTTGACCTCGTCGCCGGACCGGTTGATCAGCGCCTTGATATCCTTGGCGGCAGTGGCGGAGCGCTGTGCCAGTTCACGCACCTCCTGAGCCACAACGGCGAAACCCTTTCCAGCGTCACCCGCACGCGCCGCCTCGACGCCGGCGTTGAGGGCCAAAAGATTGGTCTGGAAGGCGATCTCGTCAATGACGTTAATGATCTGGCCGATTTCATCCGAGGCCTGCTCGATGCGGCCCATGGCGGCGACCGCGTCTTTGACAACCGCGCTCGACTGCTCGGTGCTTCTGCGTGCCTCATCGACCATATGGCTGGCTTCCGTGGCTCTTTCTGTCGAGCTTTTTACCGCCACCGTGATTTCCTCAAGCGCCGAAGAGGTCTCCTCCAGGGCCGCGGCTTGCTGTTCCGTGCGCTTTGAAAGGTCGCCTGAGGCGATGCGCATCTCGCCGGCTCCGCCGTTGATCGTGTCGACGGCGGAGCGAACCTCGCCTAATACGGATCGAAGGGCTGCCATGGTGGCGTTGACATTACTCTTCAGTTCACCAAAGGCTCCCTGAAACTCGCCGCACATGTTTTCCGTCAGATCCCCATCGGCAAGCGCTGAGATAACTCGGCGAGTTTCGGCGATGCCCCGGTCAACAGAGGTGACCAGTTCGTTGACGCTTCCTGCAAAACGGTCGAGAGCCGCATCGCCGTATTTCTTGGTGATGCGATGGGTGAAGTCACCGGCTACGGCGGCTGACACCACCTCGGCAATGCTCGACTGCAAGTCGGCGCTCTTGGCCTGCAACGCGGCCTCCTGCGCGTTCAGATCGCGGGCCTTGATGCTGTTTTGCTTGAATACCTCAACGGCTCTCGACATCTTGCCGATTTCGTCGGCGCGCATTGCGAAAGGAACCTCAGTGTCGAGATTACCATCTGCCAGTACGCCCATCGTGGTAGTCAACCGCGAGATCGGATCGGTAATCTTCCGGATGCAGTAAAGCAGGGCTATAATGCCCGTCGTAGTTGCCAGCGCCATGGCAAGAATGGTGACCAAAACCGTCGATGAAACGGCGCCCATCGTATTTCCGACGGCCGCGACTCCACCACGCTTGTTAACTGCGACATCCTGGTCAAGGAGCGCTCCGCTATCATTATACAGTTTCGTCGTGGCGTCACTCGTTAGAAGAGCGAATGCTTCATCCTTCTTGCCTGCCTGCATTAGTTTAACAATCCGCTCGCCATCCTCCTGATATTGCGTCCACAAAGCGGAGAACGCGTCATAGGCCTGACGCTCCTCGCCGGATGTCACCATCGGCTCATATTCACCACGGGCATTCGCGAGATCCTCCATCTTCTGGCGGAAGGTGGTGATATTATGCGCAAGGCTCGTCGAATCTGATGAGTTTGTCACCAGCCTGAACTGCAGGATGCGGTAGTCCCCGGTGATCGTATTGATCCGATTTATCACATCGATCGATGGCAGCCAGTTGCTGGCAACTTCGGATATATTGCTCCTAATGGACAGCAGCTTGACGATACTCACGATGCCCTGGCCCGCCGCGAGAAGAGAGAGCAGAACAAATATCAAAGATAAAGCGAGTCTAATGGACTTGGGCATAAAGGCAAACCTTTTAGGTGAGGTGGACGATCGACTTGTCTACTCAAATCTTCCAATTGCCGTTTCATTCATTCGAACGGCAGATCAATCTTGTGGGTCTGTGACATAGCTGAGAATACCTATTGGTTGCGTTGGTTAATGAAGCCTTTCCTGCCCGTCTCGAATGCAAAAAGACGACGTTTTAAGGATAGTCAGGCGTCCAGTGGATCGTCCGCGCTTACAAGGAGGATGCAGCCGGCAAAATTTCATTTGGCGCCGTTCGAAGAGCATCATCGTTTTCAGCAACCGAGTTTCGCCCCGCCACGAGCGACCTAGAGCAAGTCCTGCGATCGATGAATCTATTGTGATGTGACGGCGTCCATCGAAGCTGATTCAACTCCACAGAGAAGAGGTGGATGATGGGACAAGCCCTGAGCGATGATCTTCGAATACGGGTTTTGAAAGCGTCTGCGGCGGGCATGTCGGCTCGACAGGCTGCGGCCCGTTTCGGAGTTGGGATTTCGACGGCGATCCGCTGGATTGCAAGAGCGAAAGAGGGTGAGTTAACTGCTCTGCCACAGAGCTGGAGACGACCTTCGGCAGTGGATGCACACGAGGAATTCGTTGTCGCGTTGATCAACGAGCGTAGGGATGTGACGCTCGATGAGATGGTTGAGCGCTTGTCCGTCGAGCGGCAGGTGAAGATCAGCCGCAGCGCACTTGGCGCCTGGCTTCGAGGCCGTGGGTGGACCTTTAAAAAAGACCGCACACGCACTGGAGCAGGACCGACCGGACGTCTGAAGCGCCGGCGCGCCTGGTTCGATGGTCAATTGGACCTCGATCCGGAGAAACTGATCTTCATCGACGAAAGGTAAGCGTCCGGCGAACGCATTTTCGGGTGTCGAGAGATGGAATCTATAGGCCGCGTTTCATCTCATCGGCCATGATGCGGTCGATTATTTCAGGATCGCACTGTGTGTCGATGAGGAACTCGCGGA
>NZ_LOKU01000055.1:0-18538 GCF_002211295.1 Rhizobium sp. N122
GCCCTGTTTCGAGATCTGCGGGAGCCGTGAAGGCTCGATCGCCAATTTGCGATGTTAACGTATACAACATCACAAAAAACACGATGTCAACGATTACATTTTCGTTGACGCCGGATTCGATCGGCGTAAGATGATTGAACACAAGGGGAATAGAGATGCGCTATTACGGCGAAATTTCTGGTGATCGGGTCATCGTTCTCATAGCCCTCGCGCTCGGTGTCGCCATGCTGTTGAACCTGCGCGCGGTTGCGACCTTTGTCGCACACGAGGGGAATGTTCTGAGCGAATTGCAAAACCGGCAGGCTGAAGCGAAGCTGGCGGCTTTCAGATATTACGTTCTTGGCGACGATAGCCAGGAGACGGCGGTTTTACACCGCTGAAGCATCCCGGGATCGCGCACGCCGGCAATCTGCCGGGGTACGCTGGAGCGCAGGCCGTGCCGCGATCACCCGAGGCGGTCAGGCATATCTCCTCCCTTGCCTTTGCCGTTCCTCGAAATGCTTCTTATCAAATCGGCTGGTTATCCCCCGCTGCAGCTACGCGCGGCTCGCGCAATCTTTTCCGGCGACGTCAGGATCGTCCGTGACAGCAACACGGCCTGGTCGGCACATGCCTCGAGTTCAGCTGGATCCCCCGACCATTCGCACCACGTACTTGCTGCATCAAGCAGCGCCATTATGGCGCGAACAGTGCGTTTGCTCGGAAGATATCCCATCTCCTCTGCTGCCGTTTCAAACAGGCCGGCACAAAGATCCAGCCAATAATCGATCTCATGACGAAATTCGATGTCCAGGAACCCGCCGATCCGGTCCATTCGGACAAGGAGATCCCATAGATCGCTTGCAGGATGTGAAATCTGCCGTTTTGCGGCTGTAACAACCAGGGCATCCCAGAACTCGTCGACGCTGCTTGTCTTGTCGATCGCGTCGAGAACGGCGTATCCCCAGTTGCTGTAGTGCCAGCGCAGCGACTCCGCGACGATTTCACTGCGTCCCTCGGGAAAATGAAAATAAATGCTGGAAGCTTTAACGTTGGCTTCCTTGGCGAGCAGCCGCATCGTCACGGCCGAATAACCTTCGAACGTTGCGAGCTTTAAAAACACCTCCAGAATTCGGCGCCGACCCGGGGTCAAGTCGGACCAATCGCGTTGATCCAGATGCTGCTTGAACAGATTGCGCGCGGTCATCACGCGAGGCGGAAGGCTCATTACATAATCCTTGCAGTGGCTGACGCAGTGAATGTCGCGGCATCGTTCAAGTCAACAGGTTGCGGTGGCGCAAGCACCACCGATTGCTGCGATCGATGCCAAACTTGTGAAGGCTCAGCACGTCAATGCTCGACCGAGCGGTCCTTCAGGTTTAGCTGCTGCCACGAACTCGAACATCAGAACGGGTCTCGCGCGGCCGTAAGCCATCCGCCATCCATCACATAGGCGCTTCCATGAACGTAATCGGCGTCGTCGCTGCCGAGAAAGGCCGCCAGTTTCGCGATTTCTTCCGGTTGGCACCAGCGACGTGCGGGAACTTTGCTGATTGCAAGATCCATATCGGGCGATGCGGCGTTGTGCTCCGGCAGAGCCAAGGGCGTTGCGGTGGCTCCGGGGCAAATCGCGTTCACGCGGATCCCGCGCGCGCCATATTCGAAGGTCATCTGGCGCGTCAAGCCGATCACGCCGTGCTTGGAAGCGGTATAAGCCGACCCGCCGCCGGCTGCGCTGAACCCGGACGTCGACGACGTGTTGATGATTGCACCTTTCCCCTGCGAAAGCATATGCGGAATGATGGCGCGGGCCATGAGGAAAGGCCCGGTAAGATTGACGGCCAGAACCCTGTTCCATTCCTCGAGGCTGACCTCGTGGGCAGGAGCATGCCCGTCCAGAATTCCCGCGTTGTTGCAAAGAAGATCGATTCTTTCCCAGCGCTCGATGATTGCTTTGACGGCGCTTTCGACGCTTCCGGCGTCGCTCACGTCTGCCTGCAGCGGATAGGCCTTATCCGGCGTAGAAAGTTTTTCGACCGTTTCGACAGCACGAGCCAGATTGATGTCCAGAGCGGCGACATAGGCGCCCCTGGATACAAATTCCCCGACCATGGCGCGCCCCATTCCGGAGCCTGCGCCTGTGATGACCACCACCTTACCGCTATAATTACTCACGACTGATGCCTTCCTTTTCTGTGTTTGGCGAGGGGCGGTTACCAGTCAGATGCACCGCCTGTTTTCCAATAGCTGCTTGAACAGTTCGTCGGGCCCAGCCCGATTATTGTGAGGCTTTCCGGATATTTTCGAGGATTGCCTGGTTGACGGTGGCGGATGCCTCCATTTGCGGCATATGGCCGGTGTCTGGCAGGATGCGCAGAGTGAGGTTTGCCGGGAGGGTGCCGGCGTCTGGGACGGGCACGATCTGGTCCTGTTCGCCCCAGATCAGCATGACGGGGCAGTTAAGACCGGCAAGCGGTTCGCGGATCGATAGCAACTGGCCGTCCTGGCCGGCGATGGTGTCGGCGATTGCCGTCAATGCCTCCGGCACGCCTTCGAGACGCTTGAAGCGCAGGGTTCCTTCGACCATGTCGTTGGTGATCTTGGCGGGATCGGCAAACAGCCGCTCGAGCACGTTCAGAAGCGGCCGGCGCCGTTCGGCGGCGATGAAGTCGACCAGGAAGTCGCGGCTCATCTGCCGGCTCAAGCCGACCGGCGCGATCAATGTCAGCGACGCCACGCGCGACGGCTGGGCGGCGGCGATCCGTGCGGCGACGGCGCCGCCGAAGGAATGGCCGACGAGATGGAGCCTGCCGGGCACGCGATCCTGGACCGCGGCGCTGACGGCCGAGACTATCTTGGCAAGCACATCACCGTCGACGGGCGACGAGGCGCCGTGCCCCGGCAGATCGACCGCGACCGTGCGGATCGTCTCGGCCAGCGGCGGCTGGTTGAACAGCCAGGTCGACAGATCGCCGCCGAAGCCGTGCAGGAACAGGACGACATCGTCGCCCTCGCCGGCTTCGAGCAGGTTGACCGTGCCGCCTTCGACCTCGACGATGCGCGGTGCTGCGCTGCCGGCGTCACCGCCCTCGCCCGCCCCCAGCCGGTCGGCATAGGTTGCGATGAAGGCGTCGATCTCTTCAGTGGTCGCGGCATCGTCGGTGATGACGCCGGCCAGGGCGCCGACCGGCGCCGTCGTGCCCTGCTGCAGCACGATGCGCCGCAAGGTGCCGCTTGCCGCCGCCTCCAGGACATTGGTGACCTTGGTCGTCTCGATCTCGAGGATTTCCTGACCGCGGGCGATGGTGTCGCCCTCATTGACCATCCATTGGGTGATCGTGCCTTCGGTCATCGTCATTCCCCATTTGGGAACGGTGACAGCTTCGATAAGCGACATGGGCTTTACCTCTTTACGATGGATCTGGCGGCCTTGGCCACGGCGTCGGGCGTCGGCACATAGACGTCTTCGAGATTGGGGGCGTAGGGAACCGGCGTGTGCGGCGCCGTCACGAGCTTGATCGGCGCCTTCAGCGCGTCGAAGCATTTGTCGGCAAACAGCGCGGAGATGTCTGTGGCGACGCTGCAGCGCGGATTGGCCTCGTCGACGATGACGATGCGGCCGATCCCTTCGGCGACATCGAGCAGGGTCTCCTCGTCGAGCGGCGAGGTGGTGCGGGGATCGACGACGCAGGCGGAGATGCCGTCGGCCGCAAGCTGGCGGGCCGCTTCCTCGGCGACGCCGACCATCCGTCCGATCGCCACGATCAGCACATCCTTGCCGTCGCGCACCACCCGGGCTTCGCCGAACGGGATGGTATAGGAGGCATCGGGCACCTCGCCGACGGTGTCGTAAAGCATCTTGTGTTCGAGGAAGATGACCGGGTCGTCGTCACGGATGGCCTGCAGCAGCAGCCCCTTGGCGTCATAGGGATTGGAGGGGATGACGACCTTCAGGCCGGGAATATGGGTGAAGATCGGATAGAGCGCCTGGGTGTGCTGGGAGCCGGAACGGCTGCCGGCGCCATAGGTGGCGCGGATGACGAGCGGGGTCTTGGCGCGGCCGCCGAACATATAGCGGAACTTGGCGGCCTGGTTCATGATCTGGTCGAGGCAGACGCCGGCAAAGTCGACGAACATGATCTCGGCGATCGGGCGCAGGCCGGTCAGGGCCGCGCCGGCGGCGGCGCCGATGAAGGCGGCTTCGCTGATCGGCGTATCGCGGATGCGCTCGGGCCCGAACGCATCGAGCAGCCCGCGGGTGACCCCGAACGGCCCGCCCCAGGCGTCCTTGACGCCGTTGGCGCCGGCGCCGCCTGTCAGATCCTCACCCATCATGATCACGCGCGGATCACGGGCCATTTCCGAATGGAGCGCCTCGTTGAGGGCCTGGCGGAAGGATTTCTTGGGCATGATCGTCGTCCTTACAGATACTTGACGTAGACGTCGGTGGTCAGAGCCGACAAGGGCGGGAAGGGTGCGGCGCGCGCGGCAGCGACGGCGCGGTCGATTTCGGCGTCAACCGCCCGATCGACGGCGTCGAGTTCGGCCGCCTCGAGCAGTGACACCTCGGCGACCCGTTTGCGGAAGTTGATCAGGCAGTCGCGCTCCCGGCGCATCGCCGCCTTTTCCTCCGGTGTGCGGTAGTTGTCGGGATCGCCGCTATAGTGGCCGTAATAGCGCGGCACATGGACGTGCAGCATCGTCGGCCCGCCACCGTTGCGGGCGCGGGCAACGGCTTGACCGGCCGCCTCATAGACGCTGAACACATCCGTCCCGTCGACCTCGATGGCGGGGATGTCGAAGCTTTCGGCGCGGCGGGTGAAGCTGCCGGCGGAGACATGCTCGTTGGCGGTGGCTTCGCCGAAACCGTTGTCCTCGATGACGAAGACGATCGGCAGCATCCAGATCTTGGCAAGGTTGAAGCTCTCGGACATGACGCCCTCGTTCATCGCGCCGTCACCGGCAAAGGCGACGGCGACGTGCCTGGTGCCGAGAAGCTTGGCGCTCAAAGCTGCGCCGCAGGTGATCGGCGCGCCAGCCGCGACGATGCCGTTGGCGCCGAGCATGCCCTTGCGCAGATCGGCGATGTGCATCGACCCGCCCTTGCCGCCGCAGGTGCCGCTCGCCTTGCCGAACAGTTCCGCCATCATGCTGTCGATGTCGACGCCCTTGGCGATCGAATGACCATGGCCGCGATGGGTGGAGGAGATGTAGTCGCCCTCGTCGAGATGCAGGCAGACCCCGACGGCGCTTGCCTCCTCACCGGCATAAAGATGGGTGTTGCCCGGAATGTCGCCGCTTGCCATCTCATCCATCACCCGCTCTTCGAAGCGGCGGATCATCCGCATGCTGCGGTAGACCTCGATCAGTTTGACCTGTGGTAGCTGCAAACCAGACATTGCTTCCCTCCTTTGTGATCTCTGCGGCATGTGTTGATGCGTGCCATTCGCACCGTCGTCGGCGCTGAAACGGCGGGCTGCGGTCGATCACCGCGATCAACCGCAGCCGGAACAACCCCTCCCTCTTGGGCAGGATGGGTTGTCGATACGGGTTCACCTGAAAAACTGCAGGAGCTCGCGCACCAGCGCGTCCGGTTGTTCTTCTGCCAGATAGTGGCCGCAGTTTTCGATCGCGGTTCCACGGACATTGGTCGCGATCTTCTGCAATTGTGCGACGAGGTCAGGCATGGAACCTTGATCGGCGCGCACGGCCAGGACCGGCATTTCAAGCTTTCCCTTGGCGGCAAGCTCTCGGTTTTGCTCCGCCGATAACGACACTGCGCGGTAATAGGCAAGGCCACCCTTCAGGCCGCCATAGAGGAAAACGCGCAGGTATTCGTCGAAGTCGCCTTCGGAAAACACTTGCGGATTGGCCGCTTTGCGTTGCAGGAACCAGTTGAGATAGATGTCCTCCCGACCTTCAATGAGCGCCTCCGGCAAGTCGGGGACGTTGTGAAAGGCAACGTGCCACGTGCGCCAGGCGACTTCGGGCGACCAGGGCAGAGCATCGGGAAGACTGATGCCGGGGATTCCCGTATCGAGAATGGCCAGCCCAAGAACGCTGTTTCCGTAAAGCGCTGCGTAGGGATAGGCGACCCAAGCGCCGATATCATGGGCGACAAGATAGTGCCGACCGGCACCCAATTTTTCGACAAGGCCTCGCACGATCTTGGCAATGCCTGTCGTATCGCAGCCGCCAACCGGGCGATCTGAATCACCTTGCCCGGGAAGATCCAAGGCAATGACCCGGTATTTGGCGGCGAGCGCCGGCAGGATTTTACGCCACGCGTACCAGCTCTGGGGGAAACCGGCGAACAACACGACCACCTCGCCGTCTGGACGCCCTCCGCTGACATGGTGCAGCCTGACGCCGTCGACCGTCGAGAAGCCCCGGTCAAATCCCTCGATGCCGCTCATCGGCCAATCCAGTCTTTCCACCATCGCAGTCTCCTTCTTTAGAAAACTCATTCTTGGGCGGATGACCGCATCAAAACGGCGCTCATCCGATTGTCGTTATCGCCCCGTCCTGGCCGACGAGAACCCATCCCGCTGCACGTCATCGGGCTGCGCGGGCGTGCTTCGCGGCCGTTTTCCAGTTCCCGATCGTCACGATGACAAGACACATGATCAGCAGGATCGAGAACACCGCGTTGACCGATGGCGTGAAGCCAAAGCGCATCTGGTTGAAAACCCAGATCGGCAGGGTCGGTGCTCCGCCCGACAGGAAAAGGGTTACCATGACATCGTCTGCCGAAAGGGTCAGTCCGAGAAACGCGCCGGCCAGGATCGTTCCCTTGATCATCGGAAACAGCACATGAACGAAGCTTTGCCAGCGGCTCGCGCCAAGATCCAACGATGCTTCCATGAGGCTGGGATCGAGCCGGCGAAGCCGAACGAGCAGCAGCAGAAAGGTCACCGGCATGACAAAGCTCATCTGTCCGATGACGATGCGGGTGATGCCTGAGGGAATTCCGAAGATCTCCGTTCCGAGAACCATCTCGATTCCCAGCACGACGCCCGGTGTGGCGATCGGAAGCGCGAACGCCATTTCATAGAAGCGGGCACCCTTCAGCTTGGCGTAGTGGACAATCAGCGCAAATATCGTTCCGACCAGGACCGATATGGCAACCACGCATGCTGCCACGATCACCGACCGCTGAGCCGCTTCGATCAGGGAAGCATCGTTCAGGAGCTGGTGGTACCAGTGCAGCGTCAGCCCTTCCAATGGAAGCGTTTGAAGGTTTGCCGAATTGAACGAGAAGAGGATGATGATGGCGAGCGGCGCATAGAGGTAAGCAATGGCCGCGATATAGCCGATCCCTCCCAAACGCCGGCCGAAGCCGGTCGAGCTTGCCCCGTTCGACGATGGGGACTGATCGCCTTCTCCGCCGACCATGACGCCCCGCACCGGGGTCAGGGCGATGATGATGCCGAGAAGCACCACGACGCTCAGCATCAGGGCAACGGCAACGGCAGCACCATAGGGCCAGTTGTTCGCAAAGCCGAATTGGGTCGAGATGACGACGCCCAGTGTGGTTCCGTCGATACCGCCGATCATTGCCGGTGTGACGAAATCGCCAACGGTCACGAGGAAGGCGAGCGAAAAGCCAATTGCCAGATTTCGGCGTGTCAGGGGCCATATCAGATGACGGAATGTCTGTAGCGCCGTCGCCCCTGAATCCTCCGAGGCTTCGATCAGATCGCTTGGGATCTTCTCGAAAGCGCCCATCGTGGAAATGAAGATAAAAGGCACCGAAATGTAGGCGAAGACGATGATGACGGAACTTGGGCTGTAGAGAAACGCCTCGGACGGAGCATCGAGGATCCCGCTCGACACCAGAAAGCCGTTGAGAACACCGGATTGGCCAAGGATGACGCGCCATGCAAAGATCCGCATGAGCAGGCTGATCCAGAGGGGCAGGACGATCAGCATCGTCAGAAGCGCTTTGTTTCGTTTGGCGACGCGCCCGACATAGAAAGCGAGCGGATAAGCGATGAGGGTCGCGAATATGCAGGCAAAGAAGCTGAACGAGAGCGTTCTGATCAGCAGGACCCAGAAGCCCGCCGAATTCCACATCCTCGAATAGTTGATCAGCGACGGCTCGAAGATGATGACGCCCGCCGAGCTCTTCAGGAAGCTTATTCCGACCAGAAGCACGTTCGGCAGGACAACGATCAGAAACAGCCACGCCAATACCGGCACGCTCGAAAGGCGAAAGCCCAGCGGAAAACGTGCATGCCGCGCAGCGGCGCGTGCGGGCAGTGCCGGTGCAATGATCTCAGTCATGGAAGACCTGCGTGTTTGCTGCATCGAAGGCGACCTTGACCGGCTGGCCCACCGTGAATGTCGAGTGGCGCACTGCCGGCACCGTGCCGATGAGATTGACGCCGCCGCAGCGGACGTTCACCTCGCAGTTGGTGCCAAGGAAAAGGACATCTTCCACAACGCCGGGAATGGTGTCGGGCGCCCCTTCTGTCTCGTCGGGCGCCCCTTCTGTCTCGTCGAGCGGTTTCACCTGTATCGCTTCGTACCTGATCGCCATCCGCGCCGTTCCGCCCTTTTTGGCAGTCAGTCCCGGAACCTTGATCCCCTCCACGCGTCCCACGAATCCGGTATTGGACGGTTCGAAATTGACGGCGACGAGATTGGAGCGGCCGACGAAACGCGAAACGAACTCGTTTTGCGGGGCAAAGTATATTTCGCGGGGGGTGGCGAGCTGGGCTATCTTGCCGTCCTGCAGGACGACGACGCGGTCGGACATCGACAGGGCTTCGCCCTGGTCGTGCGTAACATACATGAACGCGATGCCGAGTTCTTTCTGCAGAGCCACCAATGTGTGTTGCATTTGCTGGCGCAAGCGAAGATCGAGAGCGGCGAGCGGTTCGTCGAGAAGCAGAAGCCTCGGTCGCGATACGATGGACCGGGCCAGCGCGGCACGCTGACGCTGGCCGCCGGAAAGCTGGTGCGGAAGCCGGTCGGCAAACGTTGCCATTTCGGTAAGCGCCAGCGCTTCCTCGGCTTTCGTCCGCCGGGTCGGCTTCGCCTCGCCCCTCATCCGGAGCGGATATTCGACGTTTTCCCGCACCGTGAGGTGCGGGAAAAGGGCGTAGCTCTGGAACACGGTTCGGACATCGCGCTTATTCGGAGCGACCGAGTTGACCACCTCGCCTGCCATGACGATCTGGCCGGTATCAGGCTTTTCGAAGCCGGCCACCGTCCTTAGAATTGTCGTCTTTCCTGAGCCGCTCGGCCCGAGGATCGAAAAGAATTCCCCGGGTTTGACCGAGAAAGACACCTGGTCGAGCGCCGGTTTTTGGGCGCCGTCGTAGGTTTTCGAAACGCCGACGAGCGAAAGCACGGAGCCGGTTTCATGTATTCCCATTGTCGTTCTCCAGCTGGATTGCGGACGTCAGAGCGTGCCGGCCAGGAAGTCGTTCCAGAGCTGGATACGGCGTTCGACATTCTCGGGTTCTTTGAAGAAGACGAGATTGTCCTTGAAGCTCGGATCATCGGAGTCGAGAATATTGGTGTTCTTCAGCTCGTCTTCGGTCAGGCCCGCTTCGCGCGCCGCCGCCGGCGTCAAAACGCCGTTGCTTCCCGAAAACTTCATGAACCGCGCCTGCCACTTTGCCGACATCGTGTCGTTGAGGAATTTGTAAACGACGTCACGCTGTCCTTTCGGGGTGACATAGGTCCCTTCGATCCAGGCAGGCGTGCCTTCCTTCGGCAGGGAATATTTGGCGTTGAGCCCCTTCTTCTTGAGGATGTTGACGACGGTCACATTGTGGCAATAGCCGAGAACCGCTTCGCCCGAGGCATAGACGTTTGCGGCATCGTCGAAGCCGCGGGTGACCACGCGCACCTGGGCTCGCAGCTCGCGCAACGCATTGGTGACGAGGGTGAACTCGTCCTCGGTCAAATTGAACGGATTTTTCGCACCGACATATAGCGCGACCATGGGGATCGTGACAGTTGCGTCATCGAATATCGTGACTTTCCCCTGATAGGTCTTGTCCCAAAGGGCGGCCCAGGTCGTCGGCGCAGACTTGATCGCATCGGCGTTATACTGAAGGGGCTGCGTTCCCCAGTGCAGGGGGATGCCCATCAGGGCGCCGTCGACCGTCAGCGGCTCGCGCCAGTTCAGCCCGGGCAGGATGTTGGAAATATTGGGGACCTTCGAGACTTCGAAGGGAGCGATCTGGCCCGCCTTTTTCAGCCGGCCCGCCGTCGAGGCCTCCGAATAGATGACATCGGGCTTCACGGCGCCGGACTGAAGCTGGGCGAATACCTCGTCGAGCGAGGAGATGATCACCGGCTTGATTTCGGTCCCGTTGGCTGCCTGCCACTCCGCGATCCAGTCCGGTTCGTCATAGGTCTCCCACGTCAGCAAAGTGATTGGCTCTTCCGCTGCCCATGCGCTGCTGATGACGGCCGGGGCAAAGAGAGACGCTGATAAAGCCGCGCCCCCGAACTTCAAAGCCTGGCGGCGGGTGATGGATAGAGATATTTTGCCGGTCATTGCTGAATCCCTTCTGACAAGTTTGAAACAGACTGCAGAAGGGGCGTTGCGCGCCACCACTGCTCCCCTAGGTTTATTGATCGACCTAACGTTCGTTAGGCTGATGAGGAAGTATTGCTCCGTATTCGACGCCTGTCAACCACGTAAAATTAGGTATATGTAATTGTTTTTGCTTGGAAATTTATCGCGCCGACGAGCTCTCCTCAGATCGTTTGAAATGAGAATTGCAGTGGAGCTGGATCGCGGTTTCGAGCACTCGGGGCTACGGACGAATTCGAAGATGACAATTCGTCTTAGCTTGCGGCAATCGCCGCCATTCCCGGGAGTGATGACACGAATGACCTCCCAATCATGGTGTTTCAGCGCCGATTTTCCTGCCGGACCGCCCTGAGGTCAAATCGTCGTTGGCGATGGAGTCTGATAACGCAGTTCTATCAGCTGCGCCGGAAACGGTCGGCTTCAACCCACCAAGAGCCGCTCCCGCATACGTTGCGTGATCAGCAGAATCTATCTCGGGTCATCTAATATGGAGATTTGACGAAAGGCTCCGAAATCGCGAGTTCTTGCACATGTGTGTGCATGAGAACAGGGATGCTTGGTGATGGACAGGCTTGAAACGGTGGATCGTCAGCCGGAGCAGATTCGCCACGATGTCAGGACTGGCGCGATCGCGGGGCAGACTTCCGGGTTGGCCCCAGGTTTTGCGCAAGGAAACCTGGTGATCCTGCCAAAGCAGTGGGCGACCGATTTTCTGAGGTTTTGCCTGGAAAATCCCAAGCCATGCCCGTTGCTCGCCGTCGGAAATCCCGGCGATCCGTCTCTCGCCAACGCCGGTAGGAACATCGACATCCGGTCCGATGTTCCGAGTTACCGGGTTTTCCGCAACGGGCGGCTGGTGGAGGAGATCGCCGATATCCGCCACATCTGGCGGGATGATTTCGTTTCCTTCTTGATCGGCTGTTCGTTTTCTTTCGAGTGGGCGCTCTTGAACGCGGGCATTGGCGTTCGTCATATCGAACTCGGTTCGAATGTACCGATGTACAGGACGAATATAGATTGCGTATCGGCTGGCCCGTTCTCCGGGCAGTTCGTGGTTTCGATGCGACCGATGAAGCCGGCCGATGCCATAAGGGCGATCGAAATTACAGCGGCAATGCCGCAGGTCCATGGGGCGCCGGTGCATTTCGGTGATCCCCTGGCGATCGGGATCAGCGATCTTTCCCGTCCCGACTTCGGCGACAGCGTTCCGGTCAAGGAAGGTGAAGTGCCTGTCTTCTGGGCGTGTGGTGTCACGCCGCAGGTGGCTTTGGCGGAGGCCAAGCCGCCGATTGCAGTGACTCACAGTCCTGGCTGCATGCTGATCACGGATATCCGCGACGAGGATCTTCTGAACGGGACGTTCCGGTTCGAGGCGCCAGCCCTATAGTGTCGAGAATCGCTCCTACGACACCGGCAGGGAGATTGCCTATCCTATCGCCGAGGCAGCTTGCATCCGGTCTCATAGTCGTCAATGGTTAGCCGGTCGTTGGACTATTGAGAACAGGCGGGCCTGATGATTGACCTGCGCACCTTGGAAACCTTCTGTATCGTGGCTCAGACGGGCGGTTTCCACCGTGCCGCCGAAAAACTCCATACCACGCAGCCGGCTGTTTCCGCGCGCATTGCGCAGCTTGAACAGGAGCTCAAGGTGCGGCTGTTCGAGCGTGACAAGCGCGGCAGCCGTTTAACAGCCAAAGGGCGTGAAATTCTGAAATATGCAGAGCGCATGCTGGCGCTTCGGACCGAAATGGTGCTTTCCGTCGCCGGCGCAAATGCCTTGGAGGGGAGCGTGCAGCTCGGTGTCTCGGACACCATCGTCCACACATGGCTGCCGGAATTGCTGAAGCGACTGAACCACGAATACCCGTCCATCACTCTGGAGATCAATGTCGACGGGTCCGCCAATCTCGCAGCCGCTCTTCAGGAAAACAGCATCGATGTCGCCTTCCTCATGGGGCCGGTGATTTCAGGGAACGTCGCCAATCTGCCGCTTTGCGAATATCCCCTGAACTGGGTGGTTCCGGCGGATTTTCCCTTGGGGCCGCAGGCCGTGACGCTGGAGGAGCTCACGGCATTTCCGATCATCACCTTTGCAAGGCAGACCCAACCTTTTCGGGAACTCACGGAGCTTTTCAACAAGGCACATCAGCAGCGCGTCCGCCTGTTTCCGAACTCCTCGCTGTCTTCGATCGTTCGTATGACGCTTGATGGTATTGGAATTGCCGCCATACCTGTCGAGGTCGTCTCGGATCACCTCGCAAGCGGCAAGCTGCGGGTGCTGACGACTGTCGGCCACACAATGCCGACCATGGCGTTCACGGCAAGCTTTATCAAACGTCCGGAAACGCACTTGAATGGCGTCGTGGCCCAGCTGGCGCAGAAAGTTGCGGGACATTACGGACTGGTTTCGGGTGGTCCTCCAGCCGAAGACCACCCGATCGATACCGATTGATCGGGTGTGGCTTTGCCACGTGCAGCCCGTGGCAGTCCTTGCGCCGGGAGCCTGTGGGCCGGGTCAGGAGATGCGCTTGTACTTGTCCAACTTGACCGACTGGATCCATTGACCGGCGCGGGCGCCGAACGCCTTCATTGACTCGGTATTGTTGTGGACTTCCAGCGATTGCTCGTCCTCCCAGATCTCGTAGAAGACGAACTCGCCTGGGCGCTCCAGCGATTCATGGAGATCATACTGGACGAATCCCGGCTCTGTTTGCGCGATCGGGATCAGGGTGAGGAGCGCCTCGCGAAGCTGCTCATGCTTTCCTTCGTGCGCCGTTACCGTGGCAACAACAACAAGCTTATCTTTCATTCCGCACCTTCCTTTCGATAATGAGAAAACGTGTACGACCACCGCTGCCGTTGGATGTCAGCCCAGTTCGATCGACACGTGGGTTTTGATCGAATTTGCGATGAAGCATCCTTTATGAGCCCGATGATGCAGTCGAGACAGCGTTTCGCGATCGGGCTGTTTCTGGGAATTAAAGGATGTTTTGGGATGGAGAATGATATCCGATACCCAGAAAGTTCCATCCGGGTTCTTCGATACCTTGCCGACGGCATCATCCTCGTAGCTGCTGACGATATAGCCGTTCCCCTCGCAGATCGCCAGGAAGTAGAGCATGTGGCAACTTGCCAGGGCGTTGACGAGAAGCTGCTCCGGATCGGCAAGATCGCTGTTTCCGAGATAGGCAGACGCGGCAGACACCGCCACCGAGACCTGCGCGCTGTATGTCGCCTTATGATCCCGACTGTAGGTTGCCGGCTGTTGCGCGTGCGGCGCTGCCTTCCATTCGAGGCGGATAGAGTGCTCAGACATGATATCATCCTGATTGTTCGGCTTGGGACGTATTCCCATTGCCAGCCATGGAAAGTTGGGGCGCTGCCGCTTCAATGGCGGCGGCGCCCCTGGTTCGAGCGTGTCAGGCACGCTTAACCAGCTTGCAGCACCGCCACCATCACCTCAGCAATGGCGATATCGGCCTCCACCGGCCCGCCCGAGGCGCCCACTCCTCCGATCACGGTCTTTCCGTCGCGCACCGGTAGGCCGCCACCGAAAACAACGAACGGCCGGCGCCCGCCGAGGGCATCCAGCCCGTAGAGCGCTGCCCCCGGCTGGACCAACTCCAGCCAGTTGCCGGAGGGCGAGCGCAGGGCCAGAGCGGTGTACGCCTTGCCCTGCGCGATTTCGACGGTCGACAGCGCAGCGTCGTCGGCGCGCAGGAAGGCAAGCAGATTGCCGCCGGCATCAACGATCGCCAGGGACGAAGGCTCTCCGAGCTCTCTTGCTTTGGCTGCACCGGCCTCAAGGGCTTTGAGAGCCGCCTCATGTGTAATCAACTTGATCATGTTCTCGCCTTTCTGTGCTTTCGACCGCTGCCCGCAATCAGTTGTAGATGCCGCCGTCGACGTTGATCGCCTGGGCCGTCACGTAGGAAGCCTCGTCGGAGGCGAGATAGACGAAGAGCGGCGCGACCTCCTGGGGCGTGGCTTGCCGTCCAAGCGGAATGACGATCGGGACCAGCGATTCCTGCTTTTCCCGACCCCCAATGAAATCGATGACCGGCTGGTTGAACGGCGTGTCGATCCATCCCGGGCACACGGCATTGACCCGGATACCGTCGCGCGCCAGTTCGATTGCGAGCGTGGTTGTGAGGCCGATGATCGCGGCTTTGGACGAGGAGTAACCGACCAGGCCGGGGGCGCCGCGCTTGCCGGCCAGCGAAGACATCATCACGATGGAAGACTTGCCGGTGGCCCGCAGATGTTTCACCGACTCCCTGGCGAAGATAAAATTGGCGCGGACATTGATGGTGAACACCTTGTCCCAGTCACGCGTGGAAAAGTCTTCGACCTTGCCGGAAAGCTGGATGCCGGCATTCAGGCAGAGCGTGTCCATCCCCTTCATCCAGGCGACCGACTGGTCGATTGCCGCCTTGATTTCGTCTTCCTGCGAAATATCCGCCTTGAAAAACCGAACGCGGTCGCCGAACCGCTTTTCGACTTCGCTGCCCTTGGCAGCGTCGATATCGACCACAGAAACGGTTGCACCTTCGGCAACAAAAGCCTCTAGAATGGCAAGGCCGATATTTGCTACGCCTCCGGTTAGGAGGACGCGCTTTCCTGACAAACGTTGAGACATGGATGTACTCCCGATTTGATGGTTAGGTTCGTTTTGTCGGGCCCAGCCCGATTATTGTGAGGCTTTCCGGATATTTTCGAGGATTGCCTGGTTGACGGTGGCGGATGCCTCCATTTGCGGCATATGGCCGGTGTCTGGCAGGATGCGCAGAGTGAGGTTTGCCGGGAGGGTGCCGGCGTCTGGGACGGGCACGATCTGGTCCTGTTCGCCCCAGATCAGCATGACGGGGCAGTTAAGACCGGCAAGCGGTTCGCGGATCGATAGCAACTGGCCGTCCTGGCCGGCGATGGTGTCGGCGATTGCCGTCAATGCCTCCGGCACGCCTTCGAGACGCTTGAAGCGCAGGGTTCCTTCGACCATGTCGTTGGTGATCTTGGCGGGATCGGCAAACAGCCGCTCGAGCACGTTCAGAAGCGGCCGGCGCCGTTCGGCGGCGATGAAGTCGACCAGGAAGTCGCGGCTCATCTGCCGGCTCAAGCCGACCGGCGCGATCAATGTCAGCGACGCCACGCGCGACGGCTGGGCGGCGGCGATCCGTGCGGCGACGGCGCCGCCGAAGGAATGGCCGACGAGATGGAGCCTGCCGGGCACGCGATCCTGGACCGCGGCGCTGACGGCCGAGACTATCTTGGCAAGCACATCACCGTCGACGGGCGACGAGGCGCCGTGCCCCGGCAGATCGACCGCGACCGTGCGGATCGTCTCGGCCAGCGGCGGCTGGTTGAACAGCCAGGTCGACAGATCGCCGCCGAAGCCGTGCAGGAACAGGACGACATCGTCGCCCTCGCCGGCTTCGAGCAGGTTGACCGTGCCGCCTTCGACCTCGACGATGCGCGGTGCTGCGCTGCCGGCGTCACCGCCCTCGCCCGCCCCCAGCCGGTCGGCATAGGTTGCGATGAAGGCGTCGATCTCTTCAGTGGTCGCGGCATCGTCGGTGATGACGCCGGCCAGGGCGCCGACCGGCGCCGTCGTGCCCTGCTGCAGCACGATGCGCCGCAAGGTGCCGCTTGCCGCCGCCTCCAGGACATTGGTGACCTTGGTCGTCTCGATCTCGAGGATTTCCTGACCGCGGGCGATGGTGTCGCCCTCATTGACCATCCATTGGGTGATCGTGCCTTCGGTCATCGTCATTCCCCATTTGGGAACGGTGACAGCTTCGATAAGCGACATGGGCTTTACCTCTTTACGATGGATCTGGCGGCCTTGGCCACGGCGTCGGGCGTCGGCACATAGACGTCTTCGAGATTGGGGGCGTAGGGAACCGGCGTGTGCGGCGCCGTCACGAGCTTGATCGGCGCCTTCAGCGCGTCGAAGCATTTGTCGGCAAACAGCGCGGAGATGTCTGTGGCGACGCTGCAGCGCGGATTGGCCTCGTCGACGATGACGATGCGGCCGATCCCTTCGGCGACATCGAGCAGGGTCTCCTCGTCGAGCGGCGAGGTGGTGCGGGGATCGACGACGCAGGCGGAGATGCCGTCGGCCGCAAGCTGGCGGGCCGCTTCCTCGGCGACGCCGACCATCCGTCCGATCGCCACGATCAGCACATCCTTGCCGTCGCGCACCACCCGGGCTTCGCCGAACGGGATGGTATAGGAGGCATCGGGCACCTCGCCGACGGTGTCGTAAAGCATCTTGTGTTCGAGGAAGATGACCGGGTCGTCGTCACGGATGGCCTGCAGCAGCAGCCCCTTGGCGTCATAGGGATTGGAGGGGATGACGACCTTCAGGCCGGGAATATGGGTGAAGATCGGATAGAGCGCCTGGGTGTGCTGGGAGCCGGAACGGCTGCCGGCGCCATAGGTGGCGCGGATGACGAGCGGGGTCTTGGCGCGGCCGCCGAACATATAGCGGAACTTGGCGGCCTGGTTCATGATCTGGTCGAGGCAGACGCCGGCAAAGTCGACGAACATGATCTCGGCGATCGGGCGCAGGCCGGTCAGGGCCGCGCCGGCGGCGGCGCCGATGAAGGCGGCTTCGCTGATCGGCGTATCGCGGATGCGCTCGGGCCCGAACGCATCGAGCAGCCCGCGGGTGACCCCGAACGGCCCGCCCCAGGCGTCCTTGACGCCGTTGGCGCCGGCGCCGCCTGTCAGATCCTCACCCATCATGATCACGCGCGGATCACGGGCCATTTCCGAATGGAGCGCCTCGTTGAGGGCCTGGCGGAAGGATTTCTTGGGCATGATCGTCGTCCTTACAGATACTTGACGTAGACGTCGGTGGTCAGAGCCGACAAGGGCGGGAAGGGTGCGGCGCGCGCGGCAGCGACGGCGCGGTCGATTTCGGCGTCAACCGCCCGATCGACGGCGTCGAGTTCGGCCGCCTCGAGCAGTGACACCTCGGCGACCCGTTTGCGGAAGTTGATCAGGCAGTCGCGCTCCCGGCGCATCGCCGCCTTTTCCTCCGGTGTGCGGTAGTTGTCGGGATCGCCGCTATAGTGGCCGTAATAGCGCGGCACATGGACGTGCAGCATCGTCGGCCCGCCACCGTTGCGGGCGCGGGCAACGGCTTGACCGGCCGCCTCATAGACGCTGAACACATCCGTCCCGTCGACCTCGATGGCGGGGATGTCGAAGCTTTCGGCGCGGCGGGTGAAGCTGCCGGCGGAGACATGCTCGTTGGCGGTGGCTTCGCCGAAACCGTTGTCCTCGATGACGAAGACGATCGGCAGCATCCAGATCTTGGCAAGGTTGAAGCTCTCGGACATGACGCCCTCGTTCATCGCGCCGTCACCGGCAAAGGCGACGGCGACGTGCCTGGTGCCGAGAAGCTTGGCGCTCAGGGCTGCGCCGCAGGTGATCGGCGCGCCAGCCGCGACGATGCCGTTGGCGCCGAGCATGCCCTTGCGCAGGTCGGCGATGTGCTGCGACCCACCCTTGCCGCCGCAGGTGCCGCTCGCCTTGCCGAACAGTTCCGCCATCATGCTGTCGATGTCGACGCCCTTGGCGATCGAATGACCATGGCCGCGATGGGTGGAGGAGATGTAATCGCCCTCGTCGAGATGCAGGCAGACCCCGACGGCGCTTGCCTCCTCACCGGCATAAAGATGGGTGTTGCCGGGAATGTCGCCCGTCGCCATCTCGTCCATCACCCGCTCTTCGAAGCGGCGGATCATCCGCATGTTGCGGTAGACCTCGATCAGTTTGACCTGTGGTAGCTGCAAACCAGACATTTGCTTCCCTCTTCAATTCGTTGAACGCCATTTTCTCTTGGCGGAATTTTTAAGCGCGGCCGGCGCTTCACGCTCTTGCTTGTTTTGATCGCCTGTATTGATCGATGACGACGGCAAGGACGATGATGGTTCCCTTGATGATTTCCTGGTAGTAGGAGCCGATCTTGAGGAATGTGAATCCTGAGGTGAT